>NZ_JBHUZW010000052.1:0-26046 GCF_042667215.1 Cellulomonas sp. NPDC057328
GCCCCGCACGCACCGCGTGCGGGGCCCTGCGCGCGCGTGCCGGGGAACGCGGCGACGGCGCGCGGCGTTCACCGGGCAGAGGCACGAACCGCCCGGGCACGGGCGGGAGAGGACGGGACATGGGTCACCAGCACTTCAACGGCCTGAAGACCGCGGCGCTGTTCGGCGCGATGTGGGCCGTGCTGCTCGGCATCGGCTACCTGCTCGGCGGTGGCAGGCCGGGGTTCCTGCTCCTGTTCGCGGGCATCGGCCTGGCCATGACCGCGTACAGCTACTGGAACTCCGACAAGATCGCGATCCGCGCGATGCGCGCTCGGCCGGTCAGCGAGCTCGAGCAGCCCGCGATGTACCGGATCGTGCGCGAGCTCTCGACGGCCGCCCGCCAGCCGATGCCGCGGCTGTACGTCTCGCCGACGATGGCGCCCAACGCGTTCGCCACGGGCCGCAACCCGCAGAACGCCGCCGTGTGCTGCACCGAGGGCATCCTCCAGATCCTCGACGAGCGGGAGCTGCGGGGCGTCCTCGGGCACGAGCTCATGCACGTGTACAACCGCGACATCCTCACGTCGTCGGTGGCCGCGGCGATCGCCGGCGTCATCACCTCGCTGGCGCAGTTCGCGCTGTTCTTCGGCGGCGGCGACCGCCGCGAGGGCGGCAACCCGGTCGCCGGCCTGCTGCTGGCGCTGCTCGCGCCGCTGGCCGCGAGCCTCATCCAGCTCGCGATCAGCCGCACCCGCGAGTACGACGCCGACGAGGACGGCGCCGCGCTCACGGGCGACCCGCTGGCGCTGGCGTCGGCGCTGCGCAAGCTCGACGCCGGCACGCACGCCCGGCCGCTGCCGCAGGAGCGCGAGCTCGTGGACGTGTCGCACCTGATGATCGCGAACCCGTTCCGCGGCGGCGGCCTCGGCCGGATGTTCGCGACGCACCCGCCGATGGCCGACCGCGTGGCGCGGCTCGAGGCGATGGCGGGCGGCGGCATCACGCGCTACTGACGTCGCTCTGCCGGACGTGACGGACGTCTCCCGTCGCGTCGCCCGGGCGGTGGGCGCGTGCCGCGCCCGTGCGGCCCTACGCTGCGCCGCGTGACGCACCCGGGGCTGCCGCCGGCCGACCTCACCGCCGCCGACGCGGCGGCGTGGTGCGCGGCGCGGGTCCCCGTCCCGGCGGTGCGGGCGGGCGTGGCGACGGCGGTCGGCGTGCTCACCGCCGTGCGTGCCGGCCAGGACCTCACGGGGGAGTCCGTGTGGACCGTGGCCGACATGACGGGCGCCCTCTGGCTGCTCGACGCGGTCGCGATCGGCGCGGGCCTGGCCGCGCTCGGCCTCGTGCTGTGGCGGCCCCACGCGGGCACGTGGGCCGCCGCCGCGGCGGCGGCGCTGAGCGCCGTCGACCCCGGCATGGGGACGACACGACCCGCGTGGGCCGTGCTCGCCGTGGTCTGCGCCGCGCTCGCGCTGGTCGACGGGGCAGGCGCCGTCCGGCAGCGGACGCTCGCCCGCGCGTGGGGCGTCGCCTCCCGCGCGACCGACGGCCCCGCGCCCGGCGGGTGGGCGCGCCAGCGGGCCGCCGCCCTGGTCGCGGCCCTGGGCGTCGTGGCCGCGGCGGTCGGCACCGCCGCGTGGCTGCACGACGCCGCCGCGGTGGACGCCTTCCGCGCCGTCGCGGACGCGACGCCGGGCACCGTGCTCGGCGCCGACGACACGCACGTGCGCGTGTCGGTCGACGGCCGCACGTACGAGGTGCCCTACGTGCTGGCCGCGCACCGCCCCGGCGAGGTGGTCGTGGTGCACGTGGCGGCGGGCACGGACCGCGCCGAGCTGGCCGAGGACGCCTTCGACCCGAGCGGTGCGCTGTTCTGGCTCGGCGCCGGCGGCGCGGTCGCGCTGACCGCGGGCGGCTCGGGGGTCGCGCACGCACGTCGCACGCGCCGGCGGCTGCGGGACGGCGATGCGGTGATCCGCGCGGCCGTGCGGGTCGAGGACGGGGACCGCTTCGTGCTGCACCCCGTCGACGCGGTCGGCGGCACGCCGTGGGCGGTGGTGCGCGTCGCGGCGGTCCCGTCGCCGGCGCACGCGTCCGAGGACGAGGCCGACGGCGCCCCGGACGACCTGGACGCGGACGAGGACGACGCGTGGCCCGGCTCGGTCGCCGACGCCGCGGACGCCGAGCTGCTCGACGCCGCCGCGCGACTGGGCGAGCCGGACGACGAGGACGGCGACGACACCGGGATCGTGCTGCCGCGCGGTGCGGTCGCGGAGGTCCACGGGCTCGAGGCGTACGGCGACCTGCCCCTCGTGGTGGTGGACGGGCGCACGTTCGGGGCGGTGCGGCCGGCGGCGGACCCGCGCCGGCTCGTCCGGCTCAGCCGCCCGCGACCGGCTGCGGGCCGGTGGCGTGGGACGCCGTCCGCCGCCCGTGGCACCGCCGCGTCCGCGGCGCGTGCCGACGCGCCGGTCCGTGGGCTCGTGCGCAGGACGCCGCTGCCCGCCGTGGTCGTGCCCGCGCTCGCGGCCCTCGTCGCGTGGGCGGCGGCCTGGGTCACGGCCGAGCCGGTCGGGTGGCTCCGGCTCGCCGGCCTGGCGGCGAGCGCGGCGGCGGTGGCGCACGGCTGGGTGACGACGGCCCGCCCGCGGCTGGCCGGGACGGGCACCGGCCTGCGGGTGGCGGGGGCGTGGCGCGACGAGTCGGTGCCGTGGGCGCACGTCACCGCCGTGGTCGCCGACGACCGCGCCCTCGTCGTCCGGCTCGTCGACGACGCCCTGCTGCTGCCCGCCGCCGGTGCGCCGCTGCTCGCCGGCGACCCGGCTCCCGCCGAGGCCGCTCGCGTGCTGGAGGCGCGGCGTGCCGCTGCCCCGGCCGGGCCGGCTGCCCCGGTGCGCCGGCGGGTGTCGCCCGCGGTGGTCGCCGCGGTCCTGTGGGCCGGTGCGGTGGTGGGGCCCCAGCTGCTGCGCCAGCTGGGCGGCTGACGGCCGGGGCGCCGCCGCTCAGGACGCCGGCGCCCACCGGAACGCCACGCGCACCAGCCCGTGGTCGCCGGACCCGTCCGCGCGGTGGTCCTCGGTGTCGAGGTGGTCGTTGGCGATCCGCAGCCCGTCGAAGAGCCAGCGCCGCCGCCGGCTGTTGTCGTAGAGCTGCTCGCTCACGAGCACGTGGTCGAGGGACTCGCGCAGGTCCTCGTGCACGTGCGTGTAGTAGACGTCGCGGGTGTCGCGGTACTCCTGCAGCGTCTGCGCCGTGTACAGGCCCGTGTCCGCGCCCCCGAGGGAGTCGCCGACGAGGTAGCGGGGCTGCCCCGTGAGGATGTTCAGCGTGTTGCTGTGCTGGCCGTCGTTGACGTCGCCCAGGACGAGCACGGGCGTGGACGTGCCCCGCAGGGCCGCGGTGAGCAGCACGCGCAGCGCGGTCGCCTCGGCCGTCCGGCGGATCGTCGACAGCGCGGCCCCGAGGGCCTCCGCGTGCGGCCGGAACGCGTCCGGGTCGGCCGTGAACCAGTCCTCGCGGTCGACGCGGGTGGGCAGCTTGGACTTCAGGTGCGTGACGAACACCTCGGCCGGGGGCCCGTCGTCGCGCAGCGCCACCGCGAACCGCAGGACCGGCCGCGAGAACCGGTCGATGCGCACGTCGACGTCGGGGGCCTGCGGGTCGTGCCCGTCGGCGACGCGGAGCCGGAGGCCCGGCGGGAACTCCTCGACCCACGACGGCTCGCCGACGAGCATGCCGTCCCGCACGAGCGCCGCGCAGGTGATCCGGTCGCCGTCGGCCGGCGCCGCGAGCACGGTGTAGTCGTCGTCGAGGTGCGCCTCCGCGAGGACGTCGGCGAGCGCGTCGCGGTGCCACAGCTCCTGCAGCCCGACGACGTCCGCGTCGAGCTCACGCAGGCGGTCGGCGAGCCAGCGGACCTTGCGGCGGTACTCGACCGGCGTCCACGGCTGCTGGCCGGGGTTCATCCGCCGACCGGGCAGCTGCAGGTTGTACAGGTTGACGGTCGCGACGCTGAAGCGCTGCCGGTCCATGACGCCCCCTCGGGCGGCCCGCGTCCGTCGCGGGTCCCACCGGGTAGGGGCGTCGGGGCCGGCCCGCGATACGTGCGGCGGTGCCGTGGACCGCGTGGCCCACGGCACCGGCCCGTCAGCGGTAGTTCGTGAACTGCAGCGCCGCGTCGACGTCGGCGCCCTTCATCAGCGCGATGACGGCCTGCAGGTCGTCCCGGCTCTTGGCCGACACGCGCAGCTCGTCGCCCTGGATCTGCGTCTTGACGCCCTTCGGGCCCTCGTCGCGCACGAGCTTGGCGAGCTGCTTGGCGACCTCCGTGCTGAGGCCCTCCTTGATGCTCGCCGCGAGGCGGTACTCCTTGCCGGACGGCTTCGGCTCGCCGTCGCCCGTGTCGAGCGACTTCAGCGAGATGCCGCGCTTGATGAGCTTCGACTGGAACACGTCGAGGACGGCCAGGACGCGCTCCGAGGAGTTCGCGACCATGAGGACGCTCTCGCCGCTCCAGGCGATGGACGCCCCCACGCCCTTGAAGTCGTACCGCTGGGCGATCTCCTTCGCGGCCTGGTTCAGGGCGTTGTCGACCTCCTGCCGGTCGACCTTGCTGACGACGTCGAACGACGACTCGCTCGCCATGGTGCTCCCTCCCGGCGCGCGCCGGTGGCGCGCCTCGTGCGGATCGTGCGCGGGCCGCGCCGCGCCCGTCCGCGGCGGTGCCGGCGGGCCGTGGCGCGAGCGTCCTCGCGGAGTTGCTATCCTTCCATCCGCACGCCGCTCACGCGGACGGCGGCAGGCCCCGGTCTGCCCGCCGTGGCAGGGTGGTGTCCCCTTGGCGGGTTACCCGAGTGGCCAAAGGGGGCTGACTGTAAATCAGCTGGCATCGCCTACGGGGGTTCGAATCCCTCACCCGCCACAGCACGAAGGGCCCCCTCGCAGCGCGAGGGGGCCCTTCGTCGTCCCGGAGATCTGCCGTGGGCAGCCCGTCAGCCGCAGGTGTACGGGCCGGGGGTGATGGAGACCGTCGCGCCCTCGTACCGGGTGTCGAAGACGCCGGCGTCCTCCTCCGAGGCGAACGCGAGGCCGACCCCGACCGGGTCCGCGTAGCCGGTGAGGCCGCTGATCGCCTCGCCCGTCCCCTCCTGGCACGCCGGGTCCCACGCCTGCGCGTCGTAGCCCAGCTCGCCGAGCCGGGCGACCTCCTCCTCGAGCGCGCCCTCGCCGCCGGCGTCCGCGACGGCGGTCCAGACGACCCAGACGTCGCCGTCGGCCTCGGCCGGGTCGACGGCCTCGGGCCAGGCGGCGGTCGACGGGTCGACGCCGTCGTCGCCGGAGCAGGCGGCGAGCGGGAGGACGAGGGCGCCGGCGGCGAGCAGCGCCGCGGCGGTGCGACGGGGGAGCGGGGGCTTCGGCATGCGGCGGATCGTGGCACGCGCGCCGTGCGCCGAGGTACGAGGAGAATCGTTTAGGACCGGGCCCGCCGGGTCCCGTCACCGGTCGTCGGGGCGGGCGTCGGCGGGCGTCCCGCGGCCGATTTCACCGTCACCCCCGGGCCCGTGTACTCTGGTCCGCGCTGCCCCGATAGCTCAGTCGGCAGAGCGTCTCCATGGTAAGGAGAAGGTCAAGGGTTCGATTCCCTTTCGGGGCTCTGTGGTGTGTCAGGGGCCGGTCACCCTCGGGTGGCCGGCCCGGACCGCCGCTGCGGCGGGATAGCTCAGGTGGTTAGAGCACACGGCTCATAATCGTGGTGTCGCGGGTTCGAATCCCGCTCCCGCTACCACGTCCGGCGAACATCCGTAGCAGCAGCGCGTGTCGGCCGGCGCGCGCCAGGAGAAGAACGCAGCCCCCGCTGGGGCGCGAGAGGTGACACAGACATGGCCAGCAAGAGCGCGGACGTCCGCCCGAAGATCACCCTTGCCTGCACGGAGTGCAAGGAGCGGAACTACATCACCAAGAAGAACCGTCGGAACAACCCCGACCGGCTCGAGATGAAGAAGTTCTGCCCGCGGGACAACAAGCACACGGTGCACCGCGAGACCCGCTGACGCGGGCACGCACCGACGCCGACGCCTGAGATGGCCGTCGACACCACCTTCGCCGGGCGGGTCTACCCGCCCGGCGACGTGTATGTGGTCTCCCGCGAGAAGATCCGCGAGTTCGCCGAGGCGACGGGTGCGACGCACCCCGCCCACAGCGACGTCGCGGCCGCCCGCGCGCTCGGGCACCCGGACGTCGTCGCGCCGCCCACGTTCGCGGTCGTGATCGCGCAGCGCACCGAGGCCGCCTACGTCGACGACCCGGCCGCGGGCGTCGACTTCAGCCGCGTCGTCCACGCCGACGAGCGCTTCACGCACCGGCGCCCGCTGCACGCGGGGGACCGCGTCGTCCCGACGCTGCACGTGGACGCCGTCACGCTCCGCGGCGGCCTCGCGATGGTGACCACGCGGGTCGAGATCGCCGACGAGGCCGGCGCGCCGGTCGCCACCGTCGTCTCGACGCTCGCCGTCCGCCCCGAGGAGGACGCGTGAGCGACCGCCCCGCCCTCGCCGACCTGACCGTCGGCCAGGAGCTCGCGCGCCGCACGGTCGCCGTCGACCGCGCGCGCCTCGTCCGGTACGCCGGCGCGAGCGGCGACTTCAACCCGATCCACTGGAACCAGCGCGTCGCGGAGTCCGTCGGGCTGCCCGGTGTCATCGCGCACGGCATGTGGACCATGGGCGCCGCCGCGGCCGTCGTCGCCGACTGGGCCGGCGACCCCGGCGCCGTCGTCGACTACCAGACGCGGTTCACCCGTCCCGTGCCGGTGCCCGACCCCGGGCAGGCCGAGGTCGAGGTCGTCGCGACCGTCGGCGTGCTCGACGCGGAGGCCGGGACGGTGCGCGTCGACCTCACCGTGACGGTCGAGGGCGCACGCGTGCTCGGCAAGGCGCAGGCGGTCGTCCGCCTCTCCTGAGGGTCAGGCGGGCGGCGGGCCCGTCGTCGTCCCGACGCGCAGCGCGACGGGCAGGATGCGCTCCTCGGCGTCCCGGCCCGCGAGCAGGTCGGCGACCGCGTCGCCGATCGCGGCGCCCTTCGCGGCCAGCGGCTGGCTGACGCTCGTCAGCACGTCGGGCGCGAGCCACGGCAGGTCGAGGCCGTCGAACCCCGCGACGGACACGTCCTCGGGGACGCGCAGCCCGAGCTCGCGCGCGGCGAGGACCACACCCGACGCCAGCAGGTCCGACTGGCAGACGACGGCGGTCGGTCGGTCCGGCCCCTGCAGCAGCGCGCGGCCGGCGGCGGCGCCGTGCTCCACGAGCGAGGCCGGTGTCTCCCAGACCACGGTCGGCTCGACGCCCGCGTCGGTGACGCCGGCGAGCCGGCGACGGCTGATCTCCCACGCGATGCCCGACAGGCGGGCGGCGTCGGCCGGCCCCTCGACGCGGTCGCGGTCGAACGGCAGCGTGACGGTCGCGATACGGCGGTGGCCGAGCTCGATGACGTGCCGCGTGACCTCCGCCATGCCGCCGCGGTCGTCGATGCCGACGGCGGCGACGTCCGGCTGCGGGGTGCCCTCGACGAGCACGACGGGGACGCCGCGGTTGCGCAGCGTCTCGAGGACCGGGTCGTCGGTCGTGCCGCCCCACATCTGCACGGCGACGTCCATCGCGGCGGTGCCGACGAGCGGGTCGACCGGCGGCTGCGACACGTCGTGCGGGCCGGGCACGAGCAGGACGCCGAGGCCGAGCGGGCCGAGGCGCGCGGTGAGGCCGTCGAGCACCTGGATCGTGACGGGGTCGCGGAACGCCCGGCGCAGCACGTCGCCCATGATCACGCCGACGATGCCCGACCGGCCGCGGCGCAGCTGGCGCCCGAGCGGGTTGGGGCCGGCGTAGGCGAGGGTGCGGGCGGCCTCGAGGACGCGCTCGCGCGTGCGGTCGGCGATGGGACCGGACCCGGAGAACGCGAGGGAGGCGGTCGACACCGAGACCCCCGCGGCGGCGGCGACGTCGGCGAGGGTCGTGCGCTGGGCGGACAGTGTCGGCACCTTTCGTGAGCCGGCCACGCACCGGCGCGGGTCGCGAGGGCGTCGTCGGGCCGGGTCGCGGCGGTGTTTGACGACGCGAGCAGCGTACCCGGAGAATGATCACGCCCACTCAAATCGATTCGACCTCGCGCTGCCGTCCATCGAATCGATTCGAGCACTCCCTTGCCCGGCACCCGCCGCGCCGCTCGCCCTCCCGGAGCCCCTGTGACACCCCCCGCCCCGCCCCTGCCGGGCCTCGCCCGCGCGCGCTGGCTCCTCGTCGGCCTGTTCGCGCTCGCCGGCATCGCGTTCTCCAGCTGGCTCGCGCGCATCCCCACCGTGCGGGACCTGCTCGACCTGTCGACCGCCGACCTCGGCCTGCTCCTGCTCGTCGGCTCGATCGGCTCGCTCCTCACGGTCACCGCCTCCGGCGCGGTCCTCCAGCGGCTCGGCAGCCGGCGCGTGCTGCTCGTCTCCACCGTCGTCCTCGGGACGGCGCTCGTGCTCGAGGGCGTCGGCCCGACCGTGGGCTCGCGCGGCCTGCTCGGCGTGGGCATCTTCCTCAACGGCGTGGCCGTGGCGCTCGGCAACGTCGCCATCAACGTCGAGTCCGGACGGATCGAGCGCGCGATCGGGCGCACGGTGATCCCGCAGTTCCACGCCGCGTTCTCCATCGGCGCCGTCGTCGGCTCGGGCGTCGGCGCGGTCGCGTCGGCCACCGGCGTGCCGCTCGTCGTGCAGATGCCCGCGACCGCCGCCGTCGTGGTCGTGTGGCGGCTCGCGTCGCTGCGGGGCGTCGTGCTGCCCCCGACGCCCGCGGAGCGCGAGGCTCGCGCCGCGGCGTCCGCGGTCGTCACGCCGGCGGACGTCACGCCGGCGGACGCCGTCCCGGGGCGTGCCGCGCGCACGCTGCCGCGCGTGCCGGTCCGCGTGCGGCGCGGTGCGGCCCGCATCGCGTCGGCGCTCGACGCGTGGCGCGAGCCCCGCACGCTGCTCGTCGGCGTGGTCGTGCTCGCCGCCGCCTTCTCCGAGGGCGCGGCCAACAACTGGCTGTCCCTCGCGGTGGTCGACGGGTTCGGCAGCACGGAGGCCGTCGGCGGCGTCGTGCTGGGCGTCTTCGTCGCCAGCATGACCGCGGTGCGGCTGCTCGGGACGCGGCTGCTCGACCGGTACGGCCGCGTCGCGGTGCTGCGCGCGTCCGGCGCCGCGTCGGTGGTCGGGCTGCTCGTGTTCGGGTTCGCCCCGACGCTGCCGCTCGCGGGCGCCGGCGTGGCGCTGTGGGGCCTCGGTGCGGCCCTCGCCGTGCCCATCGGCATCGCCGCCGCGTCCGACGACCCGCTGCGCGCCGCCGGGCGCGTCGCGGTGGTCTCCGCGTTCGCGTCCGTGGCGTCGCTCGTCGCCCCGCCCGTGCTCGGCCTGGCGGCCGAGGCCGTCGGCGCGCGGCACGCGCTCGTGCTCATCACGGCGGCGATGATCGCCAGCGTCGTCGTCGCGCCGTCCGTCGCACGGGACGCCGCTCGTGGGACCGTGGGTGCCGGCACGGCCGGCGGCGCCGCGTCGGACGTCGTCGGTGCGGACGCCACGGGCGCCGGCGGCGACGCGGCGCACCGGCCCGGCACGCGGCGCCCGCCGCGTGGACCGGGCCGGGGGTCGGTCCCGCGGCCCCGCCGCACGCCCGCGCCGACGGCACCACGAGGAGGAGCCCGATGAGCACGCGCGACACCGCCCGCGCCCCGCGGCCCGCGGCACCGCGCGAGGTCCGCCTCGCGTCGACCGCCGTCTTCGTCGTCTTCCTGCTCGCGGGGTGGAACTTCGCCAGCTGGGCGTCGCGCCTGCCGGCCGTGCGCGACGCCCTCGGGCTCACCCCGGACCGGATGGGCCTGCTGCTGCTCGTCGGCTCGTTCGGGTCGCTGCTGGCGCTGCCGCTGTCGGGGCTCGTCGTCGAGCGGCTCGGCGCGCGGCGCACGGTCCTCGGGTTCGGGCTGCTCAACGGGCTCGGGTACGCGGTCGGGTGCGTCGGCGTCGCCACGGGCGAGGTCGTCGTCGTCGGCGTGGGCCTCGTGCTGGCCGGCGTCGGCACGGGCGTGTGGGACGCGTCGATGAACCTCGAGGGCGCCGTCGTCGAGCAGCGCCTGGGGCGGACCGTGATGCCGCGGTACCACGCCGGCTTCTCGGTGGGCACGATGGCCGCCGCCGGCGCCGCCGCGCTCGTCGCCGGGCTGCACGTGCCGGTCGAGGTGCACCTGCCCGTCGCGGTGGCCCTGTCGGGCGCCGTGCTCGCCGTCGCGGTGCGCGCCTTCCTGGCGGAGCCCGCCGGCGGGGCGCACGGCGCGACCGGCACCGAGCCCGCCGCGGGCACGGTCGCCGACCCGGTGACGTCCGCGCCCGCGCCCACCGGTGCCCGCGCCGCGGTCGGCGCGTGGCTCGAGCCGCGCACGCTGCTCGTCGGTCTCGTGGTGCTCGCCGCGGCGCTGACCGAGGGCGCGGCGAACGACTGGGTCAGCCTCGCCGTCGTCGACGGGTTCGACACCGGCCACGCCGTCGGCGCGCTCGGCTTCGGCCTGTTCGTCACGGCGATGACCGCCATGCGCCTGCTCGGCACGCGCCTGCTCGACCGCTACGGCCGCGTCGCGGTGCTCCGCCTCTGCGCCGCCCTGGCCTTCGTCGGCCTCCTCGTGTTCGGGCTCGCCGGGTCCCTGTGGGTCGCGCTGCTCGGCGTCGTCGCGTGGGGCGCCGGCGCGGCCCTCGGCTTCCCCGTCGGCATGAGCGCGGCGTCGGACGACCCCCGGCGGGCCGCCCAGCGCGTCGCCGTGGTGTCGACCATCGGGTACTCCGCGTTCCTCGCCGGGCCGCCGCTGCTCGGCCTGCTCGCCGAGCACGTCGGCTACCGGCAGGCGCTGCTGGCGATCCTCGTGCCGGTCGTCCTCGGGCTGCTCGTCACCAGCGCCGCGCGCCCCCTGGCGCAGGCCGCGACGGGCACCGCGGGGGAGCGTGGTCCCGAGCCGGCGCCCGCCGCCCCGCACGGTGCGCCGCGCGACGTAGCCTGACGGGGTGGAGCTCGACACCTGCGCCCTGCCCGGTCCCGCACCGGAGCCCGCGGACGCCCCCGTCCCGTCGCACGCCGGCACGCCCGCGCTCGCGGACCTGACGACGCTGCGCGTCGGCGGGCCGGCGGGCCGGTACGTCGAGACCCGCACCGAGCAGGAGCTCGTCACGGCGGTCCGCGAGGCCGACGCGGCCGGCGACCCGCTGCTCGTGCTGGGCGGCGGCTCGAACGTGCTCGTCGCGGACGCGGGGTTCCCGGGCGTCGTCGTCCGGGACGTCCGCGGCGGCGTCGAGGTGCCGGACGCGTCGGCGTGCGCGGGGGTGACCCTGACGGTGCCCGCCGGCACGGTGTGGGACGACGTCGTCGCGTACGCCGTCGGGCACGAGCTCGTGGGCGTCGAGGCGCTCTCGGGGATCCCCGGCTCGACCGGCGCGACGCCCGTGCAGAACGTCGGCGCGTACGGGCAGGAGGTCGCGCAGACGATCTCGCAGGTGCGGGTGTGGGACCGCGGGCGCGAGCGCGTGCGGACGCTGCCGTGGGTGACCCTGGGGTTCGGCTACCGCACGTCGCTGCTCAAGCGGTCGCTGCGGCCGTCGGCCGACGACCCGCGCGCGCCGTGGGGGCCCACGCCGCGGTACGTCGTGCTCGACGTGACGTTCCAGCTGCGGCCGGGCTCGCTGTCGGCGCCGGTCGCCTACCCGGAGCTCGCGCGCACGCTCGGCGTCGAGGTCGGCGGGCGCGCGCCGCTGGCGGACGTCCGCGCGGCGGTGCTGGCGCTGCGGGCGCGCAAGGGCATGGTCCTCGACGCCCCCGACCACGACACCTGGAGCGCCGGCTCCTTCTTCACGAACCCCGTCCTGCCCGCCGCCGACGCGCAAGCCCTGCCCGCGGACGCCCCGCGCTGGCCCCTCGACGACGGGACGGTCAAGACGAGCGCCGCGTGGCTCATCGAGCACGCGGGCTTCGGGCGCGGGTACGGCGCGCCCGGGCCGGCGGCGCTGTCGTCGAAGCACGCGCTCGCGCTCACGAACCGCGGCGACGCGGGCGCCGACGACCTCCTGACGCTCGCGCGCGAGCTCCGCGACGGCGTGCGGGACCGGTTCGGCGTGGTGCTCGAGCCCGAGCCCGTGCTGGTCGGCACGGCCCTCTGACGCGCCGCCCGGGCCGGGGACTGTAGCGAGCGAGCCCCTCGCGGGACAACCGCCCCGCGGGTGGTTCGCGGCTCCACCCGCGGACCGTTGCCCCCGCCGCGCCGGCTCGGGAGGGTGGTCGTGCGCCGACAGCCGGCACGTGCGCGCGGCGGGCGCCGTCCAGGGGGATCCGATGACCAGACGACCGTCCCGTCACGCGCTCGCCGTGACCGCCGCCCTCGCCTGCCTGGCCACCGCGGCCGGCACGCTCACCGCCACCGGGGCCGCCGCCCACGGCCGGCCCGGGCACGGCGGACCGGGTCACGACCGCACGAGCCGCCTCGAGGCCGCCCGCGTCGACCGCGTGCCCACCCCCGACCCCGCGTGGGCCGACTGCAGCGTCGCGTTCGGGCCGGGCGCCGAGTGCGGCAGCGTCACCCTGCCGCTCGACTACGACCGGCCGCGCGGGGCGACCACCGAGGTGGCGCTGCTGCGCCGGCGCGCCACGGACCCCGCGGCGCGCGTCGGGACGCTCTTCGTGAACCCGGGCGGCCCCGGCGGCTCCGGGGTCGAGCTCGTCGCCGACGCCGAGCAGCTGTTCTCGCCCGAGCTGCGCGCCCGCTTCGACGTCGTCGGGTTCGACCCGCGCGGCACGAACTTCTCGACGGCCGTGCAGTGCTTCCGCAGCGCCGAGGAGCAGGCCGCGGCGCTGGCGGGGCTGCAGCCGGTCGCCCCCGAGGGACCCGAGGAGACCGCCGCGCAGGTCGCCGCCTCCCGGGCGCTCGCCCGGGCGTGCTCCACCACCGGCACGCCGCTGTCCGCCTCCATGTCGACGGCCCAGGTCGCGCGCGACCTCGACGTCCTGCGCCGCGCGGTCGGCGACGAGCAGCTCTCCTACCTCGGCTTCTCGTACGGCAGCTACCTCGGTGCCGTGTACGCGAACATGTTCCCCGACCGGTTCCGGGCGGTCGCGGTCGACGGCGTCATCGACCCCGAGGCCTGGCGCGGCACGTTCCGCACGGCCCACGTGCCGACGTTCGTGCGGATCGGCTCGCCGCAGGCCAGCGGCGCCGCGCTCACGGCGCTGCTGCAGGAGTGCGCCGCCGCCGGCCCCGAGCGGTGCGCGCTCGCGGGCGTCGGCGACCCGGTGGCCGTGCACCGCGCCGTCGTCGAGACGTCCCGGACGACGCCCGTCCCCGTGACGGACCCGTGGACCGGCGGCGACATCGAGATCGGGTACGACGTGCTCGTGTCCGTCGTGCAGTCGCTGCTGTACGCGCCCACGGGGCCGCAGCTCGTCGACCTCCTGCTGTGGGGCGTGCACCACCTGCAGCAACCGCCCACCGAGGAGAACGCGGCCGTCCGTGCCGAGGCCCGCGCGCTGCTCGACCAGCTCGTGACGGTGCTCGTCGGGGAGGCGCCGGACGAGGCGGAGGAGCGCGCGCGGTCCGACGCGTTCGGCCGCGCGTGGCCGCCGTACCCCGGCGGCCCGGAGGCGCTGACGGCCGTCACCTGCACGGACGGCCTGCACGCCCTGCGGGTGGAGGACACCGCCCGCGCGGCCGAGCGGATCGAGCGCGAGGTGCCCGACATGGGCGCGTCGTGGGCGTGGCTGTCGGCACCGTGCGCCCTGACGGCGTGGACCGCGCGGGACGAGGACGTGTGGATCGGCGGCTTCTCCGCGCGGACCGCCGCACCCGTGCTCGTCGTGGGCAACACGCAGGACCCGGCGACCCCGTACAGCGGCGCCGTGGCGCTGAGCGAGACGCTGCCGCACAGCCGCCTGCTGTCGTCCGACTCGTGGGGGCACGGCGCGTACGGCACGTCCGCGTGCACGACGGGTGCGGTCGACCGCTACCTCGTGGCCGGCGAGCTGCCCGCGCCCGGCACGTGGTGCGTGGGCGACGCCCCCGCGTTCCCCGCGCCGTCCTCGGACACGGCGCGGACGTACGGCACCGCGCCGGCCCTGCCCGAGGTGGCGCCGCGGCCGGCGACCCCGCCGCTGCCGGACGTGCGGGACGTGCTCACGCGCTGACGGGCGCGTGCGGCGCGACGACGCCCCGGGCCTGCGGGTCCGGGGCGTCGCCCCGCCCGTCCGCGCCGTGCCCGTCCCTGCCCGGCCTGTCCCTGCCCGACCCGCCGGCGGCGTCGGCGGCCCCGTCGTCGGCGAGCCACGCGTCCACCCCGGCGAGCAGCCGGGTCCGCGTCGCGGCCGACGCCCTGCTGGCACGGATCGACGCCCGCGCGAGGTCGGCGAGCTCGGCGTCGCCGAACCCGTGCACCTCGCGGGCGACGCGGTACTGGTCGACCAGGCGGGCGCGGAACAGCAGCGGGTCGTCCGCGCCGAGCGCGACCGTCGCGCCGGCGTCGACGAGCGTGCGCAGCGGCACGTCGCGCGCCGCCGGGTAGACGCCGAGCGACACGTTCGACGCCGGGCACACCTCGAGCGCGACGCCCTCGTCGACGACCCGCGCCAGCACGCGCGGGTCCTCGCCGCTGCGCACGCCGTGGCCGAGCCGGTCGGGCCGCAGGTGGTCGAGGACGTCCTCGACGTGCGCGGGGCCGAGCAGCTCGCCGCCGTGCGGGACGCTCGCCAGCCCGGCGCGCCGGGCGATCGCGAACGCGGGCGCGAACTCCGCGGTGTCGCCGCGGCGCTCGTCGTTCGACAGCCCGAACCCGACGACCTCGCCCGGGCCGTCGCCGGCGTGCCGCGCCGCGAGCCGGGCCAGGGCCCGCGCGTCGAGGGGGTGCCGCATGCGGGACGCCGCGACGACGACGCCGATCTCGACGCCCGTCGCGGCGGCCGCGCGCCGGGCCTCGTCGAGCACGATCTCCAGCGCCGGCGTCAGCCCGCCGACGAACGGCGCGTACGACGTGGGGTCGACCTGGATCTCGAGGCGGCCGGACCCCTCGGCGGCGTCGTCGGCGGCGGCCTCCGCGACCACGCGTCGCATGTCGTCCTCGCCGCGCACGCACGCGCGCGCCGCGTCGTACAGGCGCTGGAACCGGAACCAGCCGCGCTCGTCGGCGGGGAGCACCAGCGGGTCGGCGTCGAGGAGCACCTGCGGCAGGCGGATCCGGTGCCGCTCCGCGAGCTCGGCGAGCGTGCGCACGCGCAGCGACCCCGTGAAGTGCAGGTGCAGGTGCGCCTTCGGCAGCCGGGCGAGGTCACGCATCCGCGTCAGTGTGCCAGCCGCCGCGCGGCGTCGCGCGTCACGCGGGGGCGTCGACGAGCCGGTAGCCGACCCCCCGGATCGTGTCGAAGTGCTCGGCGCCGATCTTGCGGCGCAGGTACCGCACGTACACGTCGACGACGTTGGACCCCGGGTCGAAGTCGTAGCCCCAGACCTCGGACAGCAGCCGCTCGCGGGTCAGCACGTCGCCCGGGTTGCGCATGAACGTCTCGGCCAGCGCGAACTCCCGGGCCGACAGGTCGACCTCCGCCTCGTCGACGCGCATGCGCCGCGTGCGCAGGTCGAGCTGCAGCCGCCCGTGCACGAGCACGTTGCCGCGGCCGCCGGGGGCGGGCGCGCGCAGCCGCAGGCGCACGCGGGCGAGCAGCTCCTCGAACCGGAACGGCTTGGCCATGTAGTCGTCGGCGCCCGACTCCAGGCCCGTGACCGTGTCCGTGACGGAGGACCGCGCCGTCAGGACGACGACGGGCAGCTCGTACCGCTCGGCGCGC
This sequence comes from Cellulomonas sp. NPDC057328, assembly GCF_042667215.1. Classification (NCBI taxonomy): domain Bacteria; kingdom Bacillati; phylum Actinomycetota; class Actinomycetes; order Micrococcales; family Cellulomonadaceae; genus Cellulomonas; species Cellulomonas sp. NPDC057328. The sequence continues at coordinate 15,858 of NZ_JBHUZW010000052.1, forward strand.
AGCAGCCGCAGCACCTCGAAGCCGTCCATGTCGCCGAGCCCGAGGTCGAGCACCAGCAGGTCGATCCCGCCGCGCTCGACGCGCTCGAGCGCCTGCTCGCCCGTCGCGACGGTGGTCGCCTCGAACCCGTGGGCGCGCAGGCCCTTGGCGACGAAGGCGGCGATCCGCTCCTCGTCCTCGGCGATGAGGATGTGGGTCATCGGTGGGGCTCCGCGAGCTCGAGGGACACGTCGGACGCGCCGTCGACGAGGCCGACGGCAGGCAGGTCGAGGACGAACACGACACCGGGGCCCGCCCCGGGCGGCGGGTGCTCGAGGAACACCCGGCCCCCGTGGGCGGCGGCGATCGCCGCGACGATCGGCAGGCCGAGCCCCGCGCCGTGCTGCACCCGGTCGGCCTGCCCGCGGTGGAACCGCTCGAAGATGCGCTCCTCCTCCTCGGGCGGGACGCCGGGGCCCTCGTCGCGCACCCACAGCAGCAGCCGTCCGCCGGCCACCTCGCTGCCGAGGCGGACCGCCGACCCGGCGGCGGAGAACCGTACCGCGTTGGCGAGCAGCTGCAGCCAGGCCTGGGTGATGCGCTGCGCGTCGACCCGCGCCGTCACGTCGGCGCGCGAGACCACGACGAACCGCTGCTCGCCGAGGCCGCGCGCCTTCTCCAGCACGTCGTCGGTGAGCCGGCCGACGTCCACGGGCGCGGGCCGCACGAAGTCCGGGCGGTCGGCGGTCGCGAGCGTCACGAGGTCGTCGACGAGCCGCTGCATGCGGTCGAGCTCGTCGAGCGCCAGCGCCTGCGTCGCGCGGACGTCCGCGGCGTCGGACGGGTCGAGGAGCTCGAGGTGGCCGCGCACGATCGTGAGCGGGGTGCGCAGCTCGTGCCCCACGTCGTCGAGCAGCTCGCGCTGCGAGCCGAACGCGCGCTCGAGCCGGTCGAGCATGGCGTTGACCGAGCCGGCGAGGTCCGCCAGGTCGTCCTTGCCGAGGACGGCGATGCGCTCCGACAGGTCGGACTCGGTCACGCGGCGGACGGTGTCGCGCAGCATCCGCACCGGCCGCAGCATGCGCCCGACGACGAACCACGCGACCGCCGACACGGCGGCCAGCACGAGGATCCCGACAGCGGAGTAGGTGGCGAAGATGCGCCACACGCCGGCGGTCAGCGCGGGGCGGTCGAAGGCGACGACGACCAGGCCGCGACTCTCCGGCTGCGCAGGGACGCGGACCGGCACCGCGACCAGCCGGTACTCGGTCACGTCGGTGCGGACGGTCCGCGGGCGGGAGGCCCCGGCGTCCTCGGCGACGACCTCGGCGAGCCACGTCATCAGCTCGCGGTCCGTGTCGAGCCGTACCGCGCCGGTCTCCGGGGCCGGGCGCCAGCGCAGCACGTCGTCCTGGAGCGCGACGACTCCCTCGTGCTCGCCCGGCACGCGGTTCTGCACGGCCTTCTGAAGCAGCAGGTCGACCGACGGCCAGGGCACCCGGGCCTCCAGGTCCTCCGGCGCCGCCGGGTCCGGCTGACCGACCTCGAGGGCGCGGACGGCGGTCACCGCGCGTTCGAGCGAGTCGTCGATGCGCGCGTCGGCGTCGCGCAGCTGCAGCGCGAGGCTGGTGGCGCCGGCGACGGACAGCGCGGTGGCCGTGAGCGCCACGACGGCGGCGAGCAGCCGCACGCGGACGGTCGCGCCGCCGCCCGGCGGCCGCGGGGTGTCGGCCGCGGCACCGTGCCCCGGACCCGCCGTGCTCGCCATGGTGCCCAGTATGGTCGGGTGTCCGACAGAGGGTGAAGGTCGTCCGGGTTCGTCCCGCCCGTCCGCGCCCGCCGCGTCACCCGGCCGGGCCACGCCGGTGCGGGCCGTCAGGCGCCGGGCAGGATCCCGCGCTCGATGGCGACGGTCACGGCACGCGTCCGGTCGTCGACGCCCAGCTTGGCGAACGCCCGCAGCAGGTGCGTCTTCACGGTCGCCTCGGTGATGAACAGGTCCCGGCCGATCGCCGCGTTCGAGAGCCCGCGCGCCACGCCGGCGAGCACCTCGCGCTCGCGGGGCGTCAGGCGCTCGCCCGTGTCCCCGCGCACCTGCTGCACGAGCCGCCGCGCCACGGACGGCGACAGGGCGGACTCCCCGCGCGCGGCCGCGCGCACGCCGGCGACGAGCTGCTCGCGCGGCGTGTCCTTGAGCAGGTACCCGGTCGCGCCCGCCTCGACGGCCCGCAGGATGTCCGTGTCCGTCTCGTAGGTGGTGAGCACGAGCACGCGCACACCGGGCAGCGCGGCGACGATGCGGGCGGTGGCGTCCGCGCCGTCCGTCCCGGGCATGCGCAGGTCCATGAGGACGAGGTCGGGACGCAGCGACGCCGCGAGGGCCACGGCCGCCTCGCCGTCGCCCGCCTCGCCGACGACCTCCACGTCGGGCTCCAGCGCGAGCAGCCCGGACAGGCCGGACCGCACGACGGGGTGGTCGTCGGCGACGAGGACGCGGACGGTGCTCACGGCTGCTCCTGCGGCTGGGCGGGGGGCTGGTCGGCGGGCTGGTCGGGGGACGGGCCCGCGCGGCGCGGCGGCGCCGCCGCGTCCGTGGCCGGGGACGGCACGCGGAGCCGCACGCGCGTGCCGCCGCCCGGGGCGCCGGACACGTCGAGCGCGCCGCCCGCGGCGTCGGCGCGCGCCCGCATCCCGCGCAGCCCGGTGCCCTCGGGCGTGCCGGCGGCGAGCCCCCGGCCGTCGTCGGCGACCTCGAGGACGACGTCGTCGCCGGTGCGCGCGAGCCGCAGCGTGACGGTCGACGCGCCCGCGTGGCGACGCACGTTCGCGAGCGACTCCTGCGCGGCGCGCAGCAGCACGACCTCCTGCTCGCGCCCGACCGCGCCGTCGGTGGTGTCGTCCAGCCGGACCCGCACGCCCGTCTCCGCGCCGAACCGGTCGGCGAGCCGGACGAGCGCCGCACCGAGACCACCCTCGTCCAGCCCCGGCGGGGCGAACGCGGCGACGAGCGCACGGGCCTCCGCCAGGTTGTCCCGCGCCACGTCCTCGATGTGCCCGAGCCGCGTGCGGGCCTGCGTGACGCGACCCCGCTCGAGCTCGGCGTCCGCCGCCTGCGCGAGCATCACCACCGACGTGAAGCCCTGGGCGAGGGTGTCGTGGATCTCGCCCGCGAGCCGCGCCCGCTCCGCCAGCACGCCCGCGGCGTGGTGGGTCGACGCCAGCTCGTCCTGCGCCGCACGCAGCTCCTCGAGCAGGGACGCGCGCTCCTCGCTCTGCTCGGCCACGTGCGTGATCCACAGCCCGAGCACGATCGCGAACGCCAGCGCGACGCCGAAGTCGGCGGCGATCTCGACGACCTCCGCGCCGTCGGCGCGCACGCGCGCCACGGCGGCCACGGTGATGCCCGCGGTGAGCGCGACGCTCCAGACGACGCCCGTCACCCGGCGGCGGCTGAAGAACCACACGTGCGAGTAGGCGAGGAAGAGCAGCACGGTGCCGATGCCGCCCAGCGCGACCTGCGCGACGACGAGGACGACGAGCGCCACCAGGTAGGCGTCGGTCAGCCGCGGGTCGCCGCGGACTGCCCCCGCGCGGCCCAGCGTGACGTACGCGAGCGCGAGCACGCCGACGAGCGCGAGCGCGACGACCTGGCGCGGCCCGGTGGGCGGCCCGACGGCGACGGCGACGGCGTACACCGCGAGCATCGCGACGAAGAAGCCGTCCCACAGGCGCAGCGTGCGCACCCAGAACCCGTGCCGGTCGACGCCGTGGTCGACCCCGTGGTCGGGCCCGTGGTCGACGCCGGGGTCCGCCCGGTCGCCGTCCGTGGCGGCCGTCGGCGACGTGCCCGCCGGTGCCCGCTCGCTCATGTCGGGACCCTCTCACGCGCGGGCCGGCCGCCGGGAGCACCGGCGGCCGGTCGCCCTGCGACGGTGCGCACGTCAGCCGTCGTCCCGCCGGCGCCAGCGGAACGTGCGCACGCCCACGACGAGCCCCGCCACCAGCCACGCGGTCAGCACCAGCGCCGTCGCCCCGTGCTGCCACGAGCCGGACGGCTCGAGCGCGGTCGCGCCGTCCGGCAGGAACACCGAGCGCATGCCCTGCGCCAGCCACTTGAGCGGGAACAGCGCGGCGACCTGCTGCATCCACGAGGGCAGCTGGTCGAACCGGAAGAACACGCCCGAGATGAACTGCAGGACCAGGACGACGGGCGTCACGACGGCGGTCACGCTCCGCCCGGACCGCGGCAGCGACGAGAACGCGACCCCGCAGACGGCCCCCGTCGCCGTGCCGAGCAGGGCGACCCACGCGAACGTCCACCACCGGCCGGCGTCGTCGGGCAGCGGGACGTCGAAGACGAGCGCCGCGACGGCGAGCAGCACGGCCGTCTGGAGCCCGGACGTGACGAGCACCTGACCGGTCTTGCCGAGGAAGTAGCCGGTCGCCGGCAGCGGCGTCGCGCGCAGGCGCTTGAGCGTGCCGTCGTCCCGCTCGACGGCCACGGCCACCGCGAGCGCCTGGAAGCTCGACAGCATGACGCCCGTCGCGACCATGCCCGGCAGGAAGTACTGCGGGAACAGCACGCCCGACCCGGCGAGCACCTCCTCGTCCTGCCCGAACACGGTCGCGAAGATCGCCAGCAGGATCACCGGGTACAGGAACACGAACACCACGGCGTCGCGCTCGCGGGCGAACCCCCGGACCTCGAACACGGTGCGGGCCAGCCCCACGCGGAGCAGGCCGGGCTGCCGGGGCGCCGGCGGGCGCACGCCCCCCGGGCGGCGTGCGTCGCCGCGCTCGCGGGCGGGTGCGGTCGTGGTCATCGGGCCACCTCCAGCAGGTCGGCGGGCACGGCGTCGGACGCGGCGGTGCGCGCCGTCCCGATCAGGTCGAGGTAGACGTCCTCGAGCGTCGGCCGCAGCACCTGCAGGCCGGGGACCTCGCCGAACCGCGCGGCGAGCCGCGTGACGACGGCCGTCGGCGTGTCGGTGACCTCCTCGTGGTCCGTCCCGTCGGCGCGCCACCGCACCCGGGCGCGTCGCGCCGCGCGTCCGCCGAGGTCCGCGGGCGTGCCCTCCCCGACCACCCGGCCGCTCGCGACGACGACGAGGCGGTCCGCGAGCCGCTCCGCCTCGTCGAGGTAGTGCGTCGTGAGCAGGATCGTCGTGCCCTCGTCGCGCAGGCGCTCCACGAGCCCCCAGAACTCGAGGCGTGCCTCGGGGTCGAACCCGGTCGTCGGCTCGTCGAGGAACAGCAGCTCCGGGTCCCCGACGACGCCCAGCGCGACGTCGAGCCGGCGTCGCTGCCCGCCGGAGAGCCCGCGCACGCGCACCCCGGCCTTCTCCCGCAGCCCGACGGCGTCGATGACGCCCTCGGGGTCGCGGGGCGCCGGGTAGAACGTCGCGAAGTGGTGCACGAGCTCGCGCACCGTCGCCTCGGCGAGGTCGTCGGTGGACTGCAGCACCACGCCGAGGCGCGAGCGCCACGCGCGCCCGGCGGTCGCGGGGTCCTCGCCGAGCACGCGCACGTGCCCGGAGTCGGCCCGGCGGAACCCCTCGAGGACCTCCACGGTCGTCGTCTTGCCGGCGCCGTTGGGGCCCAGCACCGCCACGATCTCGCCCGGCTCGACCCGCAGGTCGAGCCCGTCCACGGCGCGCTTGTCGCCGTACTGCTTGCGCAGGTCCCGGACCTCCACGGCCGGCCCGCCCGTCGTCGTCGTCATGCGCCCAGCCTCCGGCGACGGGCACCGCCCGCGGGACGACCGCCCGGCCGTCACCGCCGTCCACCGACCGGTGGACGGCGGGGTCGTCCCGGGGACGACGACGGGGCGCCGACCGCCGTGCGGTCGACGCCCCGTGCGGACGTGGCGGGCGGGCTCAGCGGGCCTCGCCGAGCAGCGCCTGGATGCGGCCGACGCCCTCGACGAGGTCGTCGTCGCCGAGCGCGTACGACAGGCGCAGGTAGCCGCTGGGGCCGAACGCCTCGCCCGGCACGACGGCGACCTCCGCCTCGTCGAGGATGAGCTCGGCGAGCTCGGCCGAGGTGGTGGGCGTGCGCCCGCGGATGGTCCGGCCGAGGACGCCCTCGACCGACGGGTAGGCGTAGAACGCGCCCTGCGGCGCCGGGCAGCGCACGCCGTCGATCGCGGACAGCATCTCGACCATCGTGCGGCGCCGGCGGTCGAACGCGGAGCGCATCTCCGCGACGGCCGACAGGTCGCCCGTCAGCGCGGCGACCGCCGCCCGCTGCGACACGTTCGCGACGTTCGAGGTGAGGTGCGACTGCAGGTTCGTCGCGGCCTTGACGACGTCGGACGGCCCGATCATCCAGCCCACGCGCCAGCCGGTCATCGCGTAGGTCTTCGCGACGCCGTTGAGCACGATCGTGGTGTCCGCGAGCTCGGGGACGACGCGCACGACGGGCGTGAAGGCCGCGCCGTCGTACGTCAGGTGCTCGTAGATCTCGTCCGTGATGACCCAGATGCCGTGCTCGAGCGCCCAGCGGCCGATCTCCTCCGTCTGCTCGGGGGAGTAGACGGCACCCGTCGGGTTGGACGGCGAGTTGAACAGCAGGGCCTTCGTGCGCGGGGTCCGGGCCGCCTCGAGCTGCTCCACCGTGACGAGGTAGCCCTGCTCGACGCCCGCGAAGACCTCGACCGGCTCGGCGCCGGTGAGGCGGATCGCCTCGGGGTACGTCGTCCAGTACGGCGCGGGCAGCAGGACCTCGTCGCCCGGGTCGAGCACCGCGGCGAACGCCTGGAAGACGGCCTGCTTGCCGCCGTTCGTCACCAGGACGTCCGCGGGCCGGACCGCGTACCCGGAGTCCCGCTCCGTCTTCGCCGCGATCGCCTCCCGCAACACCGGCAGGCCGGCGGCGGGGGAGTAGCGGTGGTTGACCGGGTCCTGCGCCGCGGCGACCGCGGCGTCGACCACGTACCCCGGCGTCGGGAAGTCGGGCTCGCCGGCGCCGAACCCGATGACCGGGCGGCCCGCGGCCTTCAGGGCCTTCGCGCGGGCGTCGACGGCCAGCGTGGCCGACTCGGCGATGGCGGCGACGCGCGCGGAGACGCGTGCACGGGCGGACGTCGTCGTCGGTGTGCTCTGCTCGCTCACGCGGCCATCCTGGCAGAGGCGGCCGCGCGGGGCCGGTCCATTCCGCGTGCTGTCCCGCGTGCCGTCCTGTCTGCCGGAGCGCGGTTCGACCCAGCGCCGAGCGTCGCGTACAGTGGAGCCCCGGCGGTTGACGTCCGCCATGATGAGCCACGCCCACGAGAGGGCCGCGGCGCGTCGTGGCAGGCACCGGCCGCCGTAGGGCAGTGGCGCAATTGGTAGCGCAGCGGTCTCCAAAACCGCAGGTTGCAGGTTCGAGTCCTGTCTGCCCTGCGCACGCGGACCGGTCCGGGCCGTCGAGCTTCTCGAGGTCCGGTCCGGGTCGCGAGCAGGACCGCCGGTCGGTCCGGCGCGTCGCGTCGGCCCGCTCGTGCGTCCACCGACCCGGGTGCTCAGCACCCGAGCCGTCACGGGACACCGTCATCCGACGGTCACGAGACAAGGGGCCAGACGTGAGCGATACCGCTGCCGCTGCGGCGTCCGACGCCGAGGGCTCGGCACCGCGCCGGGGCGACGCGCCGCGTCGCGAGGAGAAGCGCCGGGGCCTGTTCGCCCGCATCGCGCTCTTCGTCCGCCAGGTCGTCGCCGAGCTGAAGAAGGTCGTCCGGCCGACCCGGCAGGAGCTGGGCACCTACACGACCGTCGTGCTCGTCTTCGTCGCCGTCGTGATGCTCTTCGTGACGCTGGTCGACCTGGGCGTCGGTCAGCTCGCCTTCCTCGTCTTCGGGTGAACCGGGCCGGCGCGAGCCGGCCGCACCACCCTCTCGGCGCGGGGTCACCCGCGCGCCCGGCCGCGCGCCGGACGATCCACCTCCAGAAAGCAGGTTGCACGTGTCGCAGGACTCGTACGAGCCCACCCCGGGCGCCGAGGCCGAGCTGGCCGACGCCCTGACGTCCGTCGAGGCGGTCGACGCCGGTCCGGGGCACGAGGTCGACGACGACGCGGCCGCGACCGCCGACGACGAGGCTACGGCCGACGACGACGCGACGGACGCGACCGCGGACGACGCCGGCGACGTCGACGACGCCCCGGAGGCGGACGACGCCGAGGCGGACGCCGCGACCGAGGACGACGAGCAGGTCGAGGACGCGCCGGACCCGGACGAGGACCCCGTCGCCGCGTTCAAGGCCAAGCTGCGCAGCCTGCCGGGTGACTGGTTCGTCATCCACTCCTACGCCGGCTACGAGAACCGCGTGAAGGCGAACCTCGAGTCGCGCACGCAGTCCCTCAACATGGAGGACTACATCCACCAGGTGGAGGTCCCCATGGAGGAGGTCGTCGAGATCAAGAACGCGCAGCGCAAGGTCGTCAAGCGCGTCCGGATCCCCGGCTACGTCCTCGTCCGCATGGACCTCACCGACGAGTCGTGGGGCGCCGTCCGGCACACGCCGGGCGTCACCGGCTTCGTCGGCCACACGCACCAGCCCGTCCCGCTGACGCTGGACGAGGTCTTCTCGATGCTGGCGCCGTCGATCGAGGCGAAGGCCCCGACGCAGCAGGCCGCCAAGGCCGCCGCCAAGCCGGTCGAGGTCGACTTCACGGTCGGCGAGTCGGTCACCGTCACCGACGGCGGCCCCTTCGACACGCTGCCCGCGACGATCTCCGAGATCAACGTCGAGAGCCAGAAGCTCAAGGTGCTCGTCTCGCTCTTCGGCCGGGAGACCCCGGTCGAGCTGTCCTTCAGCCAGGTCTCGAAGATCTGACCTGCTGACCGGCCCCGCGCTGCGGGGCCCTGCAACCGGGTCATCGCCCACGGCGTCGGCCCACGACACGAACGGAAGGCATCATGCCCCCCAAGAAGAAGGTCACCGGCCTGATCAAGCTCCAGATCAAGGCCGGCGCCGCGACCCCCGCGCCGCCGATCGGTCCGGCGCTGGGTCAGCACGGCGTCAACATCATGGAGTTCTGCAAGGCGTACAACGCGGCCACCGAGGCGCAGCGCGGCAACGTCATCCCCGTCGAGATCACGGTGTACGAGGACCGCTCGTTCACCTTCATCACGAAGACGCCGCCGGCCGCCGAGCTCATCAAGAAGGCCGCGGGCGTCGCGAAGGGCTCCCCGACGCCGCACACGACCAAGGTCGCGTCGCTGACGAAGGACCAGGTCCGCGAGATCGCGAGCACGAAGCTCGAGGACCTCAACGCGAACGACCTCGCCGCCGCCGAGAAGATCATCGCCGGCACCGCCCGGTCCATGGGCATCACCGTCCAGGACTGAGCACCCGCTCGTCGCGGGGGCGGGCGACCGCCCGCCCCCGCACCCAGTGGCAGGGCCTGTGCGGCCCGACGACCACGACTGCTGACAAGGAGAACAGGCAGATGCCCAAGCACAGCAAGGCCTACCGCTCGGCGCTCGAGAAGTTCGAGGCCGGCCAGGTCTACAGCCCCCTCGAGGCCGTGCGCCTCGCCCAGGCGACGTCGACGACCAAGTACGACGCGACCGTCGAGGTCGCGTTCCGCCTCGGTGTCGACCCGCGCAAGGCGGACCAGATGGTGCGCGGCACCGTCAACCTGCCGCACGGCACGGGCAAGACCGCCCGCGTCATCGTCTTCGCCGTCGGCGAGCGCGCCGAGCAGGCGCGCGCCGCGGGTGCGGACGAGGTCGGCGGCGACGAGCTCATCGCCAAGGTCGCGGACGGGTGGACCGACTTCGACTCGGCCGTCGCCACGCCCGACCTCATGGGCAAGGTCGGCCGCCTCGGCAAGGTGCTCGGCCCGCGCGGCCTCATGCCGAACCCGAAGACCGGCACCGTGACGATGGACGTGGCCAAGGCCGTGTCCGACATCAAGGGCGGCAAGATCGAGTTCCGCGTGGACCGCCACGCGAACCTGCACTTCATCATCGGCAAGACGTCGTTCTCCGACGTCCAGCTGGTGGAGAACTACGGCGCGGCGCTCGAGGAGATCCTGCGTCTGAAGCCGTCCGCGTCGAAGGGTCGCTACATCGCCAAGGCGACGATCTCGACCACGAACGGCCCGGGCATCCTGCTCGACCAGAACAAGACGCGGAACCTGACCGTGGAGGACGACGCGGCCTGACGCCCGTCCCCTCGCCACGACCTGGCACCGTCACGACGGCCCGGCACCCCTCGCGGGGTGC
>NZ_JBHUZW010000053.1:0-25332 GCF_042667215.1 Cellulomonas sp. NPDC057328
GCGGCGTGCCGCCGGGATTCTCGCTCATGCGCGGGCTCTCCTGTCCGACGGGCGCACGGTGCGCCCACGCAGGTCAGCGAACCGACACGGGCGAAGCGGTGTCAAGGCGACGCACGGCCGTGCGTCCCCGCGCGCCGTCCGCGCCGGTACGCTGCGACCCGGACGAATCGCCCGTCCGGCCGCACCCGTGCCGGGCGCCCCCACCTCAGGAGCACCCGTGTCGCACGACCCGTACGCCGCACCGCCGGCCCGCTCGACGCCCGCCGCGACGTGGGCCGTCCTCGCGCACCTCGGCGGGATCCTCGCCTACTTCTACGTCGGCTGGGTCACGGCCCTCGTCGTGTGGCTCGTGCACCGCGGCAAGGACCACGGCGTCGCCCACCAGGCGCTCGTGGCGCTCAACTTCCAGCTGACCGTCCTCGTCGCCCTGGTGGCCGCGCGGATCCTCGCGGAGTTCCCGCTCATCGGGTTCGTCGGCTGGATCGCGATGGTCGCGATCGGCGTCGCGAGCCTCGTGCTCTCGGTGCTCGCGGCCGTCGCGGTGAGCAGCGGCGGGACGTACCGGTACCCCGTGACGCTGGAGCTGGTCCGGTGAGCGGCTACCCCGTGCCCCCGGTCGGCCCGCCCCTGCGTCCCGAGGACGAGCGGACGTGGGCCGTGCTCGCGCACGCGCTGCCGCTCCTCGTGTCGTTCGTCGCCCCGCTCGTCATCTGGCTCGTGCTGCGCGGACGCGGCCCGTTCGTCGAGCACCACGCCAAGGAGTCGCTGAACTTCCAGATCACGGTGCTCGGCGCGGCCATGGTCACGACCGTGGCGGCCGTGCTGACGTTCGGCCTGCTCGGCTTCCTGCCGTACGTCGTGCTGGTCGCGGGCGCCGTGCTGCACGTGGTCGGCGCCGTCGCGGCCTCGCGCGGCGAGTGGTTCCGGTACCCCGTCTCCGTCCGTCTCGTCCGCTGACGCCCGTCCGCCGACGCCGGCCGCAGGACGCGGGCCGGGGCAGCGCGCCCGGGCAGGGCGCCGGGCGCACGCCGGTCAGGCCGCGAGCGTCCGCACGACGGCGTCGGCGAGCAACCGCCCCCGGCGCGTGAGCACGACGCGGCGCGTGCCGTCGAGGCCGAGCGCCGCCCGCGGGTCGACGAGCCCGTCCGCGACGAGACCGGCCACCGCGGCGCGCGCGGTCGGCGCGAGCTCACCGATGGGCAGCCCCTGCGCGATCCGCACACCGAGCATGACGTGCTCGAGCTCGGCCGTCGTCTCGTCGACCACCTCGCGACCCGCCGCCGGGCTGCGCCCCGCCCCGAGGCGGTCGGCGTACGCGCGCGGGTGCTTGACGTTCCACCACCGCACGCCGCCGACGTGGCTGTGCGCGCCCGGGCCGATCCCCCACCAGTCGTCGCCACGCCAGTAGCCGAGGTTGTGCCGGGAGGCGTCGGCGGGCGTGCGCGCCCAGTTGCTGACCTCGTACCAGTGCAGGCCCGCCGCCGTCAGCAGGTCGTCCGCGAGCTCGTACTTGGCGGCCTGGTCGTCCTCGTCGGGGAGCGTCAGCTCGCCGCGGCGCACCTGGACGGCCATGCGCGTGCCCGCCTCGACGACGAGCGCGTAGGCGCTCACGTGGTCGACGCCGGTGGCCAGGGCCGCCTCGAGGCTGCGCCGCCAGTCGTCGAGCGACTCCCCCGGCGTGCCGTAGATGAGGTCGAGGGACACCCGCAGCCCCGCGTCCCGCGCCCACCGCACGACGTCCGGCACGCGCCGCGGGTCGTGCGTGCGGTCGAGGGCCGCCAGCACGTGCGGCACGGCCGACTGCATGCCGAACGACACGCGCGTGAACCCCGCCGCAGCGAGGCGCCGCAGGGCGTCCGGCGTGACCGAGTCCGGGTTCGCCTCGGTGGTCACCTCGGCGTCGGGCGCCAGGCCCCACGTGTCCCGCACGCCGCCCAGCAGCCGCACGAGGTCGTCGACGGGCAGCAGCGTCGGCGTGCCGCCGCCGACGAACACCGTCGAGACCGGTCGCGCCGGCAGCCCGGCGTCGCGCAGCACGCGGTCCGCGAGCGCGATCTCCCCGAGCGCCGTCGCGGCGTACGCGGCCAGGCTGGCGCCGCCGCCGAGCTCGGTGGCGGTGTACGTGTTGAAGTCGCAGTAGCCGCAGCGCACCGCGCAGAACGGCACGTGCAGGTACACGCCGAACGCGCGCCCGGCCGAGCGCGCCACGACCGACGGCGGCAGCCCGCCGTCGTCCGGCGGCACGTCGCCGTCGGGCAGCGCCGGGCTCATGCCCGCACCGTCACTTCTTCTTCGCGTCCTTCGCGTCCCGGCCGCCGCTGGACCCGGCGCCCTCCGACGTCAGCGCGGCGATGAAGGCCTCCTGCGGCACGTCGACCCGGCCGATGGTCTTCATGCGCTTCTTGCCCTCCTTCTGCTTCTCCAGCAGCTTGCGCTTGCGGGTGATGTCACCGCCGTAGCACTTGGCGAGCACGTCCTTGCGGATCGCGCGGATCGTCTCGCGCGCGATGATCCGGGAGCCGATCGCCGCCTGGATGGGCACCTCGAACTGCTGGCGCGGGATGAGGTCCTTGAGCTTCGCCGTCATCATGACGCCGTACGCGTACGCCTTGTCCTTGTGCACGATCGAGCTGAACGCGTCGACCTGCTCGCCCTGCAGCAGGATGTCGACCTTCACCAGGTCCGCGACCTGGTCGCCGATGGGCTCGTAGTCGAGGCTCGCGTAGCCGCGCGTGCGCGACTTCAGCTGGTCGAAGAAGTCGTAGACGATCTCGGCGAGCGGCAGCACGTAGCGCATCTCGACGCGGTCCTCGGACAGGTAGTCCATGCCCTGGAGGTCGCCGCGCTTGCCCTGGCAGAGCTCCATGATCGCGCCGATGAACTCGCTGGGCGCGAGGATCGTCGCCTTGACGACCGGCTCGTGCACCTCGCGGATCTTGCCGCCGGGGAACTCGCTCGGGTTCGTCACGCGGACCTCGGTGCGGTCCTCGAGCACGACGTCGTAGACGACGTTCGGCGCCGTCGAGATGAGGTCGAGGTCGAACTCGCGCTCGAGGCGCTCGCGGATGATCTCGAGGTGCAGCAGGCCGAGGAACCCGACGCGGAAGCCGAACCCGAGCGCGACGGACGTCTCGGGCTCGTAGTTCAGGGCGGCGTCGTTGAGCTTGAGCTTGTCGAGCGCGTCGCGCAGCACGGGGTAGTCGGTGCCGTCGATCGGGTACAGCCCCGAGAAGACCATCGGCTTCGGGTCCGAGTAGCCGCCCAGGGCCTCCGACGCGGGCTTGGCGGAGTTCGTCACCGTGTCGCCGACCTTCGACTGACGCACGTCCTTCACGCCCGTGATGAGGTAGCCGACCTCGCCGACGCCGAGCCCCTTGGTGGGCACGGGCTCGGGCGAGATGACGCCGATCTCGAGCAGCTCGTGGGTCGCGCGCGTCGACATCATGGCGATGCGCTCGCGCGGGTCGAGGTGGCCGTCGACGACCCGCACGTACGTCACGACGCCGCGGTAGGTGTCGTAGACGGAGTCGAAGATCATCGCGCGGGCCGGCGCGGCGGCGTCGCCGACGGGGGCCGGCACCGTCCGCACGATGCGGTCCAGCAGCGCCTCGACGCCCTCGCCCGTCTTGCCGGAGACGCGCATGACGTCCTCGGGGTCGCCGCCGACGAGGCCGGCGAGCTCCTCGGCGTACTTCTCCGGCTGGGCCGCCGGCAGGTCGATCTTGTTGAGCACCGGGATGATCTGCAGGTCGTTCTCGAGCGCGAGGTAGAGGTTCGCGAGCGTCTGCGCCTCGATGCCCTGCGCCGCGTCGACCAGCAGCACGGCGCCCTCGCACGCGGCCAGTGAGCGCGAGACCTCGTACGTGAAGTCGACGTGGCCCGGGGTGTCGATCATGTTGAGCGCGTACGGGGTGCCGTCGACCTCCCACGGCATGCGCACGGCCTGCGACTTGATGGTGATGCCGCGCTCGCGCTCGATGTCCATGCGGTCGAGGTACTGCGCGCGCATCGCACGCGCCTCGACCACGCCGGTGAGCTGCAGCATGCGGTCGGCGAGGGTCGACTTCCCGTGGTCGATGTGCGCGATGATGCAGAAGTTGCGCAGCAGCTCGGGCGTCGTGGCCGCCGGGGCGATGCGTGCCGCGGCGGCGGCGCTCGGGATCGGGGACACGCGCTCTCAGGCTCCCGGGTCGTGGGGGCGCCGGTGGGCGGCGCCGGAGGTCTGTCGTACTCGGTCGGCTCCGACGGGGCGGCTCGGCCCTGGTGGGCGGTCGCGGGTCGGTACCACCATGCTCCCATGACGAGCGACGTGTCGGCCCCACCGGTCCCCGCGGGACCGGTGGTGCGGCCGCCGGGCTGCGACGCCACCTACCTCGACGTCCTGGCGCACCTGCAGGACGCCTTCCTCGACGGCGCCCGCCGCGCCGACCCGCAGGCGCGGGTGCCGTGGTGCGGCCGGTGGCGCGTGCGCGACCTCGTCGTGCACCTGGCACGCATCCACCACTGGGCGGCGGCGGAGGCGGCACGCCGGCGCGAGGTCCCCCTCGGGCGCGGGCCGTTCGTGCTCGACGAGCTCTACGCCCGCTGCGCGGCCGAGCTGCGGGGCACGCTCGCGGCGCTGGACCCCGGCGCGCCCTCCAGCACGCTGCTCGGCCCCGGCCCCGCGGTGTTCTGGCACCGCCGTCAGGTGCACGAGACGCTGGTGCACCTGGTCGACCTGCAGCGGGCCGCCGGGCTCCCCGGCCCGGCACCGGTGGCGGGTGCGCCCGCCCCGGCGCTGTGGGCGGACACGGTGGACGAGCTCGTCACGGTGATGCAGCCGCGGCAGGTGCGGCTGGGGCGCACGCCACCGCTGGCGGTGCAGGTGCGCGTCGACGCCGACGACGCCGGCCGCTCCTGGACCCTCGGCGCTGCCGAGCCCGACGGCGGAGGGCCCGACGGCGCGGGGTCGGACGGCGCGGGGTCGGACGGCGCAGGGTTGGAGGGCGCGGGGTCGGAGGGTGGAGAGCCGGATGTCGTCGTCACCGGGCCGGCGCAGGACCTCGCGCTGCTGCTGTGGCGGCGCACGACGCCGGACGACGCGCGGCTGCGGGTGCGGGGCGACCGGGCGGCGCTCGACGTCCTGCTCGGCTCGCGCCTCGTCCCGTGACGGCGGGCCGGTGCGCCGCCGCCCTCACGCCTCGCGCGTGATGCGCACCTCCACCACGAGGTCCTCCGTCTGCGGACCGGCGTAGATGCCGCGCAGCGGCGGCACGTCGTCGTACGACCGCCCCCGGCCGAGCACGACGTGCCGGTCGCCCGCGGCGACCCGGTTGGTCGGGTCGAACCCGTACCACTCGCCCGTCCACCACTCGACCCACGCGTGCGACTCGCCGCTCACGGTGCGTCCCACCTCGCCCCCGGCGTCCGGGTGCAGGTAGCCGGAGACGTACCGCGCGGGGATCCCGACCGAGCGGAGGGCGCCGAGCGCGAGGTGCGCCATGTCCTGGCACACCCCGGTCCGTGCCACCCACGCCTCCGCGGCGGGCGTGTGCACCGTCGTGACGCCCGGGATGTACTCCAGCTCCGCGCGGACCGCGCGGCACACCGCCTCGGCGGCGGCTGCCGGCGAGCGGCCGTCCGCCGCCGCGCGCGCGAGCGCCACGACGTCCTCCGGCACGGTGGTCGTCGCCTCGTCGGCGAGGAACTCCGCGAGCCGGTCGCGCACCTCGGCGCCCCGCAGCAGGTCCCACCCGACGTCCGCCGACGGGGCGGAGCGGTCGACGACCTCCACGACGTGCTCCGCCGTGAGCAGCAGCGACCGGTGCGGCGCGAGCACCTCGAACGCGGTGACGTGCGTGCCCCAGTAGTCGCGGTAGTCGTGCGACCACGTCTGCGGCTGCACGTCGACCCGCGTCGCCAGCACCGACTGCCCCGGCTGCGACAGCGGCGTCACGCGCGCCTCGTTGTACGACGCCTGCACCGGCTCCGCGTACCGGAACGCCGAGGTGTGCACGATCCGCAGCCGGCTCACAGCGCCTCCCCCACCCACGTCAGCTCCGCGCCCGACGGGAAGTAGCGCCCGCGGATCGCGTCCGAGGCGGCGGAGCACGCGCGCTGCACGAGCTCCATCTCGCGCGGGAGGTCGTCGAGGATCACCATGAGCGGGCGGTACTCCAGGTTCGAGCGGACGTGGCCGATGTGGCGACGGGCGTCGTCGATGCCGGCGCGGTCGCTCACCGGCTCCAACGCCGTCAGGCAGGCCTCCGCCTGGTTCAGCGCCGAGACGATCGAGCGCGGGAAGAGGCGGTCCAGCAGCAGGAAGCCGGCGGCCCGCTCGTCGGGGGCGGTACCGCGGTACGTGCGCAGGAACGCCTCGTGCGCGCCGCACGAGCGCAGGAGCGTCGTCCAGCCCGGGCCGGCCGAGCCCGCGAGCGCGCGCGTCGTCAGCAGGCGTGCCGTCATGTCGGCGCGCTCGATCGAGCGGCCGAGCACCATGAACGACCAGGTCTCGTCGCGCGACGTCGTGCCGTCCATGATCCCGGCGACGATCGCGGCCCGCTCGCGCACCCACGTGAAGTAGTCGTGCGGGCGGGTCGGGCGCATGTGCGTCGGCAGCTGGTTCCAGGTGGCGTTGAGGCACTCCCACAGCTCGGTCGAGACGATCTCGCGCGCGCGCCGCGCGTTCTCGCGGGCCGAGACGAGCGCACCGGCGATCGCGGACGGGGAGAACCGGTCGTAGGCGAGCACGTCGAGGACGTGCTCGCGGCCCACCTCCACGTCCGGCGGCGGCGCCGGCCGGTCCATGACCGACAGCAGCGACCGGCACGCGGCGTCCTCCTCGGCCCACGGGTCCTCGAGGAGGATCTGCACGTGCACGTCGAGCAGGCGCGCGGTGTCGTCCGCCCGCTCGACGTACCGGCCGATCCAGAACAGGGACTCGGCGATGCGGCTCAGCACGTCGCACCCCCGGCCGCCTGCTGCTGCCCCTGCTGCTGCTGCTGCATGACCTGGACGCGCGCGTCCTGCGGGTTCGCGTCGATCGGGACCGACGCGTCCTGCGCGACGGGCGGGCGCTGGTGCTGCGCCTGCTGCTGCGAGCGCCGCGGGACGCGTCCGCCGAGCACCCACGTGTCCTTCGAGCCGCCGCCCTGCGACGAGTTCACGACGAGCTGGCCCTCCGGCAGCGCCACGCGCGTGAGCCCGCCCGGCAGGACGTAGACCTGGTCGCCGTCGTTGACGGCGAACGGGCGCAGGTCGACGTGGCGCGGACGCAGCCCCTCGTCGACGAGGGTCGGCACGGTCGACAGCTGCACCACCGGCTGCGCGATCCACCCGCGCGGGTCCTCGCGCAGCCGTGACCGCAGGGCGTCGAGCTCGGCCCGGGACGCGGCGGGGCCGACGACGAGCCCCTTGCCGCCCGACCCGTCGACCGGCTTGACCACGAGCTCGTCGAGCCGGTCGAGGACCTCCTCGAGCGCGCCCGGGTCCTCCAGGCGCCACGTGTCGACGTTGGGCAGCACCGGCTCCTCGCCGAGGTGGTACCGGATGAGGTCGGGGACGTACGTGTAGAGGAGCTTGTCGTCGGCGACGCCGTTGCCGACGGCGTTCGCGAGGGTCACCGTGCCCAGGCGTGCGCAGGTCATGAGGCCCGGGCAGCCGAGCAGGGAGTCGGACCGGAACACGACCGGGTCGAGGAACTCGTCGTCGACCCGCCGGTAGATGACGTCCACCCGCCGCCGGCCCTGCGTGGTGCGCATCCACACGCGCCCGCCGGAGCAGTACAGGTCGCGCCCCTCGACGAGCTCGACGCCCATCGTCCGCGCGAGCAGCGTGTGCTCGAAGTACGCGCTGTTGTAGACGCCCGGGGTGAGGACGACGACCGTGGGGTCGTCGACGCCCGCCGGGGCCGCGGCGATGAGCGCCGCCAGCAGCCGCCGCGAGTAGTCGACGACCGGCCGGATGCGCAGCGTCGCGAACAGCTCGGGGAACGTCTGCGCCATCGCCCGGCGGTTGCTCAGCACGTAGCTGACGCCCGACGGCACGCGCACGTTGTCCTCGAGCACGCGCCACCCGCCCAGCGAGTCGCGCACGAGGTCGATCCCTGACACGTGCACGCGGACCCCGTTGGGCGGCTCGATGCCGCGGGCGGCGCGGTGGAAGTGCGTCGAGGAGACGACGACCGAGCGCGGCACCACGCCGTCGGCGACGGCCTTCTGCGGCCCGTACACGTCGGCGAGGAACGCCTCGAGCGCCCGCACCCGCTGCTGCACGCCGGGCGCCACGTGCTCCCACTCGTCGCCACCGACCACGCGCGGGACGACGTCGAGCGGGAACGGCCGCTCCTCGCCCGCGAAGTCGAACGTGACGCCCTGCGTGAGGTACGAGCGGGCCAGCGTGTCGGCGCGCGCCCGCAGCTCGCCGTCGGACAGCTGCGCGAGGGCCGCGTGCACGTTGCGGTACGCCGTCCGGACCTCGCCGTCCGGGCCGATCATCTCGTCCCAGGCAGCCCCTGCCGGGTAGTCGTCGAACAGGTCCGCCATGGCCGCGAATGTAGTCCTGCCGTGTCAACGACGCGTTACGAGCGGGACAGCGCTCGCCCGGGCGCCGCCGCCGGAGTGCGCGCGCGTCGACGCAGGCCGCGGGCGTGTCGCTACGCTCGGCCCGTGCCCTCCCACCGCTGGACGTCCGTGCTGCGCGCCGTCGCGGACGCCGTCCGGCCGCGGCAGCGCCGCGCGGGCCCGGCGGCGGTCCGCCCGACCAGGGCCCCGCGGGCCGACGGCGCACCCGACCCCGGCGAGGTCGTCTGGGCGTGGGTGCCGTACGAGGACGACCCGTCCCGCGGCAAGGACCGGCCGGTCCTCGTGCTGGACCGCGACGGCGGGACGCTCGTCGCCCTGATGCTCAGCAGCCAGGACCACGACCGCGACGCCGCCGACGAGGCGCGCCACGGCCGGGTGTGGACCGACGTCGGCACCGGGGGCTGGGACCCGCGTCGCCGCCCCAGCGAGGTGCGGCTCGACCGCGTCCTGCGGCTGCGCGTCGACGCGGTCCGGCGCGAGGGTGCGGCCCTCGACCGTGACGTGTTCGACCACGTCGCGGCGGCCGCCGGGCGCCTGCACGGCTGGTAGCATCGTGATCTGCGTGTCCGCCCGGGTCGGCGGACACCTGCGCAGGCCGTTCCCCGCGGGTATCCCCACGCCCCAGTCCCGGCGCTGCGCACGCCCTCTACGACCTGTCAGATCGCTTCGGCGACCACACCAGAGAGTCCACACGTGGCGAACATCAAGTCCCAGATCAAGCGCATCACGACGAACGAGAAGGCGCGCCTGCGCAACAAGGCCGTCAAGTCGGAGCTGAAGACGTACGTGCGTCGCGTCCGCGAGGCCGTCGCCGGCGGCGACAAGGACGCGGCTGCCGCGGCCCTCGTGACGGCGTCGCGCAAGCTCGACAAGGCTGTGTCGAAGGGCGTCATCCACGCCAACCAGGCCGCCAACCGCAAGTCGGCGCTGGCGAAGGCCGTCAACGGTCTCTGACGACCGTCGCTGACGGCCACGGCCGCAGCACCGCACCACGCTCCACCGAACGAGGGCGTCACCCCCCCTGCGGGGTGACGCCCTCGTCCGTGTCCGCACCGGCGTGCGGCCCGGCGGCGGGAGCGTCGCCCCCGCCGCCCACCGGTCAGCCGAGCGACCAGGTCTGGTGCGGCGTGCCGGTCGGCACGGACGGCTGGAAGCCCGCCTCCCGCAGCGCGCGGTCGTAGGCCTTGGCGGCCTCGTCGACGTCGCCGCGCCGCAGGTAGCGGTCGCCCAGCTCGCGCCACACCCCGGCCGAGTGCCGCGTCGCGGCCATCATCCCGAGCATGTCCGCACCCCAGCGGTAGGCCGCCGCGGCACCGTCCTGGTCGCCGCGCGCCGCGAGGACGTCGCCGAGCGCCAGGTGCGCGGTGGCCGCCTCGAGCCGCGGGGCCTCACCCAGCGCGGTCAGCGCGGCGCGGGCGTCGACCTCGGCCGCCGGCACGTCGCCGAGCAGCAGGTGCGCGCGCGAGCGCTCGACCTGCAGCCGCGCGACGTCGACCGTCGAGCCCGCGGCCGCGAGGCCCGGCTGCGCGAGGTCGATCTGCTCGAGCGCGCCCCGCGGGTCGGCGGGGTCGGACCGCAGCAGCAGCCACGCGTAGTTGACGCGCAGGCGCGGCAGGTCGCGGTCGGGCTCGCCCTCGGAGAGCAGCGCGAGCGCACGCTCCGTGTACCGCTGCGCGAGCTCGTAGTCGCGCCGCTGCTCGGCGACGAGCGCCGCGTTCCAGTAGACGGAGCCGCGGCCGCGCGGGGTGCCGAGCGACTCCGCGAGGCGGACCAGCTCCGAGGCGCGGTGCGTCGCGTAGAGCAGGTCGCCGCGCTCGACGTACGCCCACAGCACGGTCGACGCGAGGCGCAGGTGCTCGTCGGTGCCGACGAGGTCCGCCGTGTCGAGGTCGGCGAGGGTGCGCTCCCCCACCTCGACGGCGCGGTGCAGGTCGCCCGCCTCGAGGTAGCAGCCCACGAGCGCGGTGGTCAGCACGGCGGCGCGCAGCTGGTCGTTGCGCCCCTGCGTCTCCGCGAGCAGCGGCTCGAGGATCGTGATGGCGGCCTCGAGCTCGCCCGTCATCTCGTGCGCACGCGCCAGCGTGGTGAGGACCTCGGAGCGCAGCGCCGGCGTGATCACCGACAGGTCGAGCCCGGAGATGCGGTGGACGGCACCGGACGCGTCGCCGCTGGCGAGGTCGAGGCGGGCGTAGTCGAGCTCCAGGCGGGTGCGGGCCTCGTTGGGCCCGTCGTCCCCGTGCTTGAGGAACTCGAGCGTCGTGCCGAGCCGCTCCGCCAGCACGGTCAGCGCGGCGTCGGTCGGCTCCCGGTGCCCGGCCTCGATGAGGGAGATGTAGCTGGGTGAGAACGCGTTGCCGGCGAGGGCGGTCTGCGAGAGCCCTGCCGCCAGGCGCGCTTCGCGCACACGGTCACCGATGGTCGTCATGAGAAGTCATTCTACGTATGACGCCCGTGTGCGCCAGACCTTCACAGCGGCGAGTCGCGTCCAGGTCCCGCGGGCGTCGTCACCCGCGGCGGTGAGCGTGCACGGTGGGACGCGCCGCGACTCCTTCACGGGCGCCCCACCGGCGGGTCACCGGGTCAGACCGCGTCCTTGCAGCAACCGGCGGCACCGCCGTTGAGCGACACCGACGCGGCCGTCACGGCGGGGAGGCCGGCCGCCAGGGAACCGGTGAGGACGAGGGCGGCGAGGGCAGCGGCGACGGACTTCATGTCGTACTCCTGTCAGGGCTCGGCGCCTGGGCGGGACAGACGACGTCCTCGCCAGGCCGGGGACGTCGCGGCAAGGGTGACACACCGGGCGGCACGGCGGGAACCTCGGGTGCGTCCGGACGGGTCAGCCGAGGATTCCACCCCCTCGCCACGCGATCACAGGGCGCGACATGTGGTGTCATGGTCGCCATGACTTCCGACGGGCGCGAGTCGACGCTGGCGCGGCTGGGCGCTGCGGTCGACGCGGCGATCCCGCACGACCTGCGGCGCGCCTGGGAGCAGCACGTCGCCCAGCAGCCCGTGCTCGTCGCGCGCCAGGGCATCTACTCGATGCACGGGCGGCCCTTCGGCTACCAGTTCAGCTACCGCGCGCCCGGCCACCACGCCGACGTCGCGCGCGGGTGGGGCCCGCGGGACCACGAGCGCGCCACCGAGCACGTGCTGCGTGCGACGTTCGGCCGCGCCGAGCTCGAGAGCGTCGCCCACGGCCGCCTGCTCTTCGTCCGGTGCCCCCGCGCGCACCTCGTGGGCGAGCTCGAGGTGCCTGCGCGCCCCGACCGCCTCGTCCTCGAGGTGAGCGCCACCACGGAGGTGGACGCGCAGGTGCTCGCCGGGATCCGGCGGCTGCGGGAGCGCGGCTTCCGCGTCGCGCTGCCGTCGTTCGTCGACCGGGCCGACCAGCGCCGGCTGCTCCCGCACGCCGACTTCGTCAAGATCGACGTGCGCGACCTCGACGTCGAGGGCCACCCGGTGGTCGGCGTGGCGCGGTCGTTCGGCGCCATGCTCATCGCCGAGTACGTGGAGGCGCCGGAGACCCTGCGGCACGCGCGCGACCTGGGGCTGACGTTGTTCCAGGGCAACCTCATCGAGCGCGCCGGCGTGCTCGACCGCGCGGGCGCGCGACTCGTCGGGCGCTGACCGCCGGCGCGCGGCGGCCGCACCGTCAGCGGTCGACCGCCCCCGCCACCCGCAGCACCGCCCGCTCGACCGCGAACCGCGGGTCGCGACCCTCGCCCTTGACCTCGGCGTCGGCCTGGGCGACGGCGGAGATCGCCGCGGCGAGGCCCTCGGGCGTCCACCGCCGCAGGTCGGCCGCGGCACGGTCGACCTGCCACGGCGCCATGCCCAGCTCGCGCGCCGCGGCCGCGCCGCGACCGCGCACGGCCCCCACCTTGGCGAGCGTGCGGAGGCGCGCGGCGAGCGCCGCCACGACCGGGACGGGGTCGAGGCCGGTCGCGAG
The DNA here is from genome assembly GCF_042667215.1 of Cellulomonas sp. NPDC057328. Taxonomy (NCBI): domain Bacteria; kingdom Bacillati; phylum Actinomycetota; class Actinomycetes; order Micrococcales; family Cellulomonadaceae; genus Cellulomonas; species Cellulomonas sp. NPDC057328. Next base: position 12,514 of record NZ_JBHUZW010000053.1, read on the forward strand.
GGCGTGCCGGAGCAGCGCGACGGCGCGCCCGGCGTCCCCGGCGACGGCCGCGTCGGCGACCTGGAAGCCCGTCGCCTCGACCCGCCCGCCGTGGTAGCGCTGCACGACCTCCTCGCCGATGAGGCCGCTCGTGTCGGCCACCAGCTGGGCACACGCCGCCGCCAGCTCGCGCAGGTCCGACCCCACGGCGTCCACGAGCGCACGGACCGCGCGGGCGTCGGCCCGGCGACCGGCGCGCGCGAGCTCGTCCTGGACGAACGACGCCTTGTCGGCGTCCGACTTGACCGCCTCGCACGACACCGTGGGGACCTGGGCGGCGCGCGCCGCGTCCAGCAGCCGCTTGCCCCGCATGCCGCCGGCGTGCCGGAGCACGACGACGACGTCGGGCACCGGCCGCGCGACGTACGCCTCCGCGTCGAGCAGCAGCGCGTCGCCCGAGCGCTCCACGCCCTCGACCAGCACGACCTTGCCCTCCGCGAACAGCGACGGGCTGGTCAGCACCGCGAGCTCCCCGGCGGAGTACTGCGCCGCGTCGACGCGGACGACCTCGACGTCCGGGTCGCGCTCGCGCACCCGGGCGACGACACGCTCGGCCGCGCGCTCCGCCAGCAGCTCCTCCGGGCCCGACACCAGCACGACCGGCGCCGGCTCGGCCTGCGTCCACGGGACGCCGGCGGGGGCGCCGCCGCCCCGGGCCGGGCGTCCCGAGGACGAGGAGCGCGCGGACGACGAGCGCGCGGACGAGCGGGACGCGGGGCGGGCGGGCACGGACCCAGTGTGCCGGACCCCGCCGACAGCGCGGCGCGGCCCGTCAGCCGCGCTGCGCCCGGCCCGCGAGCAGCACGGCCGCCGCGACCGCGACGAGCAGCGCGCAGCCCGCGCCGACCGGCCCGGGCAGCCATGGGACGGCGGCGCCGGGCAGCCCGGCGCAGACGCGCGCGACGGCGCCGGTCCACCAGCACGCGGCGCCCGCGACCGCCGCCAGGGCACCGGCGCCCGCGGGCCACCAGCCGGCCAGCGCGACGGCGCCCAGGCCGAGGACGGTCGCGGGCGCGACCACCGGGGCCGCGAGCAGGTTGGCCGGCACGGACCACAGCCCGAGGCTGGGCCACAGCGCGAGCACCACGGGCAGGCAGCCGAGCTGCGCGGCGACGGGCGCCACGAGCACGCCCGCCGTCGCGTGACCGCAGCGCGGCGCCCAGCGGGCGACGAGCGGCGGCCCGACCACGACCAGGCCGGCCGTCGCGCCGACCGACAGCACGAACCCGGGCGCCACCGCGAGCCAGGGGTCGTGCACGAGCAGCACGAGGACCGCGGTGCACAGCGCCGGCGGGCCCAGCGACCGGCGCCCGGCCAGCAGCCCGACGAGGCCGACCGCGCCCATGACCGCCGCGCGCACGACGCTCGGCTCGGGCCCGACGACGAGGACGAGCGCCGTGCCGACGAGACCGACCGCCGCGGCGCGCACGACACGCGGCGCCCCGAGCGCGCCGGTCGCAGCCAGCGCCAGCGCGCCGAGCAGGGCGAAGTGGGCGCCCGAGACCGCCGTCAGGTGCGCGAGCCCGGACGTCCGCATGGCGTCGCGCAGGTCGACCGGGACCGCACCCGTGTCCCCGACCGTCACACCGGGCAGCAGCGCACCCGCGTCACCGGGCAGGGCGGCGGCGAGCTCGCGCGCGTGCTCGCGCGCGGCCACGGACCACGCGGACCCCGCGGGCGCACCGTCGAGCAGGCGCGGCGCGCCGCGCGCGGCGACGGCCACCGCCGCCCGCTCGCCGGTCGGGCGCACGGACGCGCGTCCGCGGACGGCGATCCGCACACCCGCGTCGAGCGCCGGCTGCGCGACCTCGCCCGGGTCCGCAGAGCTCGCCGCCGGCACGAGCACCTCGACGTGCACGCGCACCCCGAGCAGCTCGCCGGTGCGCGCCGAGCGGACCGCGTCCGCCGCGACGGTGACCGCGACCCGCCGTGCGCCCGCGCCGCCGCCGAGCGGTCGCGGCGGCGTGGCGACGCGTCCGACGACGTCGACGAGCTCGCCCGCCTGCGCCGCCCGGACGACGCCGGCCGGCGCGGCGGCCACGCGCTGCGACGCTCCCGCACCGAGGACGGCGAGCCCGACGACCACGACCAGCACCACGCCCGGCAGCACCCGGGACCGTGCGCGGCCCGTGCACGCCACGAGCACGAAGGCGCCGAGCACGAGCGCGGCCGCGCCGCACGCGGCGACGAGGCGGACCGCGTCGAGCGGGACGAGCACCAGGCACGCCCCGGCGCCCCAGGCCACCGCCGCGGACGGCAGCAGGCGCAGGTCGACGCGCGGCCGGACGGCGCTCACACCCGCACGTGCGGACGCAGCCGCTCGAGCACCGCGGGACCGATGCCGCTCACCTCGTCGAGCTCGTCGACCGACGTGAACGGTGCCTCCGCGCGGCGGTCGAGGATCCGCTGGGCGAGCACGGGACCGACGCCCGGCAGGGCGTCGAGCGCACCGAGGTCGGCGGTGTTGAGGTCGACGCCCGCGGGCTGCGGCCCTGCGCCGCCGGCCCCCGTCGCCGCACCGGGCGCGGGCACCGCGGGGGCCGCGACGACCTCGCCCGCGCGCGGCACGCGCAGCTGCTCGCCGTCGACGACCGTGCGCGCGAGGTTCACGCCGGCCAGGTCGGCGTCGGGCGCCGCTCCCCCGGCCGCGGCGACCGCGTCGGTGACCCGCGCGTCGGCGGGCAGCGTCACGAGCCCGGGCACCGCGACCGCACCGACGACGTGCACCACCGCCGGGCGCGCCGAGCCGGTGGGCGCCGGCTCCGGCGGGGGCGGACCGGTCGTGGCCTCCGCCGCGCGCGGGCGCGGCACCTCCACGGGCGCGCCGTCGGGCGCGGTGGACGCCCGGAGCGCGACGCCCCCGGCGAGCAGCGCGACGGCGAGCGCGGCGGCGGCCGCGGCGCGCGGGGTGACGGCCCACCGCGCCCGGGACCGCGGCGCCGGCGGGTGCGGCTGCGGGGGCGGTTGCGGCGCCGTGTCGGTGCCGTCGTCGCCCGACGCGACGTCGGCTGCTGCGTGCGGCGCGGCACCGGACGCGCTCCCCGTGCCGCGCGTCCCCTGCGCGCTCCCTGGACCTCGGACGCGCCACGACGCGTCCGCGAGGGCGTCGACGGTGGTGGCGTGCGCTGCGCGCGAGGGCTGCGTCCCCCCGGGGTGCGGCGACTCCTCCCGCGGCGCACGAGGCTGCGGCGGTACGGGGTCCGGCCGGGACGCGGTCGGCGGGCGCGGCGTCCAGCCCGGGCCGACCACCGTGGAGGTCCACGGCGCCGTGCCGGTCGTCGGCATCACGTCGACCGGCACCACCACGCCGACCCCCCGTGCCGCGCCGACCGTCGGCACCGCGCCGACCGTCGGCACCGCGTCGGCCGTCGGCACCGCGTCATCGGTCGGCACCGCGTCGGGCGGCGGTTCCACGGCCGTCGGCGATCCCGCGGCGGAGGGCGCCGGCGTCGTCACCGGCCGGTGCGTGCTCGCGCCCGGCGGCGGGAGCTCCGGCCACGTCGGCCCGGTGGCGCGCCACCGGTGCGCCCGCCACGGCGCCGGCCCGAGCCCCGTCCCGGCCCCCGTCCGGGACGCGCCGTCGGCACGGGGACCGTCGCCGGCACGGCGACCGTCGCCGGCACGGGGACCGTCGCCGGCACGGGGTCCGTCGCCGGCACCCGCCGGCGCGGACGCCACCACGCGCGACGTCGTCCGGTCGCCGCCGGCCAGCGCGGCCAGGCGGTGCGCCACGGCGGGCTGGGGGCGGTCGCGGGAGGGCACGACGGCACGCTAGGGAGCCGGCCGCCCCGGCTCGGCCCGGCGACGGGGCGCTGGTGGACGACCGGGCGTGCCGGCGGGCTGGGGTCGGCTCGACGACCGGCACCGCGCGCGCCGGTCGGCACGGTCACGCCTGCCGCTCAGGCGTCGGCGACGACCACCGCGAGCAGCCCGGGCCCGGCGTGCGCGCCGAGCACGGCGCCCGCGTCCGCGACGACCACCTCGACGGCGTCGTGCGCACCGTCGGCGAGCCGCGCGGCCAGGTCGTGGGCGGCGTCGACGTCGCCGGCGTGGTGCACGCCGATCCGGACCGCGCCGCGCCCCGCGACGTCCGCGGCCGCCACCTGCTCGATGCGCTCGCGCGCGGCGCGGCGCGTGCGCACCTTGTCGGCCACGACGACGCGGCCGTCCTGCACCGCCAGCAGCGGGCGGAGCCCGAGGACCGTGCCGAGCGCCGCGGCCGGCGCGCTGAGCCGTCCGCCGCGCCGCAGGTGCTCGAGCGACTCCACGAGGAACCACGTGCGCGTGCCCGCGGCCGTGGCCGCCGCCACCTCGGCGACGCGGGTGACGTCGGTCCACACCGGCGCGGGGCCGCGTCGCCGCCCGCCGCGACCGCCGCCGACGGACCGGCGGCGTCGTGCCCGCGGGTCCTCGGGCGCGGCGTCCGGCACGGGGGTACCGGCGCAGCGCGCCGCGGCGAGCGCCGCGAAGCCCAGGCCCAGCGCCACCGTCCCGGAGTCCACGACGCGCACCGGGACGGGGCTCACGGTGGCGGCGGTCCGCGCCGAGCGCACCGTGCCGGACATCTCCCCCGACAGGTGCACGGAGACGATCTCGCGGGCGCCCGCCGCGGCGGCCCGCTCGTACGCGGCGGCGAAGGCCGACGGCGGCGGCTGCGACGTCGTCACGCGCGCACCGCGCTCGAGCGCGCGCAGCAGCTGGGCCGGCGTGACGTCGACGCCCTCGACGTGCCGCGCGCCGTCGATGGTCACGTCGAGCGGCACGACCGTCAGCCCCGCCGCCGCCGCGAGGGCGGGCGGCAGGGCCGACGTCGAGTCCGTGACGACCGCGACCCGGGGCGGGTGCGGCGCGGGCGCCGCGCTCAGGCGGGCACCACGTTGACGAGCTTCGGCGCGCGGACCACGACGACCCGCACGTCGCGTCCGTCGAGGGCGCGCTGCACGCCGGCGTCGGCGAGCGCGATCCCCCGCAGCTCGTCCTCGGTCGCCGTCGGGGACACCTCCGCACGGCCGCGGACCTTGCCCGCGACCTGCAGGACGCACGTGACGGTCTCCTCGACGAGGTACGCCGGGTCGGCCTCGGGGAAGCGCGCGTGCACGACCGAGCGGTCGTGGCCGAGCCGCTGCCAGAGCTCGTCGGCGAGGTGCGGCGCGACGGGCGCGGTCATGACGACGAGCGCCTCGACCGCCGCGCGCGGCGCCCGCTCGAGCGTCGTCAGGTGGTTGTTCAGGACGATGAGCTTGGCGATCGCGGTGTTGATGCGCATCGCCTCCATGTCGTCCCGCACGTCCGCGACCGTGCGGTGCAGCAGCCGCAGCGTCTCGGTCGACGGCGCGTCGTCCGACACGACGAGCTCGCCCGTGCGCTCGTCGACGACGTTGCGCCACAGCCGCTGCAGGAAGCGCTGCGCACCGACGACGGCCCGCGTCTCCCACGGCCGCGACAGGTCCAGCGGCCCCATGGACATCTCGTAGACGCGCAGCGTGTCGGCGCCGTACGCCTCGTACATCTCGTCGGGCGACACCGCGTTCTTCAGCGACTTGCCGATCTTCCCGTACTCGCGGTGCGCCGGCTCGCCCTGCCAGGAGAAGCCCGTGGGCGACGCCGCGTCCTCGACGACCTCCGCCGCGGGCACGTGCACGCCGCGGTCGTCGGTGTACGCGTACGCCTGGATGTAGCCCTGGTTGAACAGCTTGTGGAACGGCTCCGCGCTGCGCACGTGGCCCAGGTCGAACAGCACCTTGTGCCAGAACCGCGCGTAGAGCAGGTGCAGCACCGCGTGCTCGACGCCGCCGACGTACAGGTCGACGCCGCCGACCGACCCGGCGGGCTGGTGCCCGTGGCCCGGGCCCAGCCAGTACTCCTCCAGCGCGGGGTCGACGACCGCGTCGTCGGCCTGCGGGTCCAGGTAGCGCAGGTGGTACCAGCAGGAGCCCGCCCAGTTGGGCATGGTGTTCGCGTCCCGGCGGTACCGCTTCGGCCCGTCGCCGAGGTCCAGCTCGACGTGCAGCCAGTCCTCGTTGCGGCCCAGCGGCGGCTCGGGCTCCGAGTCCGCGTCGTCGGGCGCGTAGGTGCGCGGCGAGAAGTCCGGGACGTCCGGCAGCTCGACGGGCAGCAGGGACTCGGGCAGCGCGATGGGCGTGTCGTCCTCGTCGTACACGATCGGGAACGGCTCGCCCCAGTAGCGCTGCCGGCTGAACAGCCAGTCGCGCAGGCGGTACGTCACCGTCTTCTCCCCCGCGCCGCGCTCGGCGAGCCAGGCGACGACGCGCTCCTTCGCCTCGGCGACCGTGAGCCCGTCGAGGTCGAGCTCGTCGTTCGCGGAGTTGATGACCAGGCCGTCGCCGGTGCGCGCGCCCTCCGGGGTGCCTTCGGGCGCGTCGATCGTGTGCACCACGGGCAGCTCGAACGCCTGGGCGAACGCGAAGTCGCGCTCGTCGCCGCCGGGCACGGCCATGATCGCGCCCGTGCCGTACCCCATGAGCACGTAGTCGGCCGTGAACACCGGCAGCAGGGCCCCGTTGACGGGGTTGACGGCGAGGTGGCCGGTGAAGACGCCGGTCTTGCGGCCCGCGTCCTGCTGCCGCTCGACGGCCGTCTTCGCCGCCGCCTCGGCGCGGTACGCCGCCACCGCGTCCGTGGGGCTCGCGTGCCCGCCCGTCCACACGTCGTGCGTCCCGTCGGGCCACGCCGCCGGGACCTGGTCCAGCAGCGGGTGCTCCGGGGAGACGACCATGAAGGTCGCGCCGAACAGCGTGTCGGGCCGGGTCGTGAAGACCTCGACCTCGGCGCCGCCCTGCACGTCGAAGCGCACGCGCGCGCCCGTCGAGCGGCCGATCCAGTGCCGCTGCATCGACTTGACCTTCTCGGGCCAGTCGATGTGCTCGAGGTCGTCCGTCAGGCGGTCCGCGTACGCGGTGATGCGCATGTTCCACTGGCGCAGGTTGCGCTGGAACACGGGGAAGTTGCCGCGCTCGGACCGGCCGTCCGCGGTCACCTCCTCGTTCGCCAGGACGGTGCCCAGGCCCGGCGCCCAGTTGACGGGCGTGTCGGACAGGTAGGCGAGCCGCCGGCTGTCGACGACACGGCGACGCGTCGCCTCGTCCAGGTCGGCCCACGCGGCGCCCTCGGGCACGCCCGGCACGTCCGCCGGCACGGGACGCGCGCCCGACGCCAGCTCCTCGACCAGCTCCGCGATCGGCCGTGCGCGGCCGTGGCCGCCGTCGGGGCGCACCGCGTCCTCGTCGTACCAGGCGCCGAAGACCTGCAGGAAGATCCACTGCGTCCACCGGACGTACCCGGGGTCGATGGTCGCGAACGAGCGGCGCGGGTCGTGCGCCAGGCCCAGGCGGCGCAGCTGGCGCTGCATGATCGCGATGTTCGCCTCGGTGGTCGTGCGCGGGTGCTGCCCCGTCTGCACGGCGTACTGCTCGGCGGGCAGGCCGAACGCGTCAAAGGCCAGCGCGTGCAGGACGTTGTCGCCGCACATCCGCCGGTACCGGCCGACGACGTCGGTCGCGATGTACCCCAGCGGGTGGCCGACGTGCAGGCCCGCGCCCGACGGGTACGGGAACATGTCCATGACGTAGAACGGGCGCGCGGACGGGTCGGCGTGCCGGCCGTCACCGTCCGTGAGGTGCCCGACGGGGTTCGGCGTGAAGTACGTGCCGCGGCGCTCCCACTCGTCCTGCCAGCGCAGCTCGATCTGCTCGGCGAGCGCGGCCGTGTACCGGAACGGGACGTCGTCGGGGGTGGTGGTGGGGGCCTGGCTCATGGTGGTCCTTCGCCGCGGGGGGTTCGTGGGGGTCAGCCGGCACCACGCACACCGCGACGAGCGACCGGCCTAGGGGGTCTCGCCGCGGCGTCGAAGGAGGAACCTGTCCGCCAGCACGGGACGACCTTACCCCCGCCCACGGACGCCCCGACAACCCGACGCGGGCGGCGCGGGCGCGCGTCACACGGTCGCGTGCACCCCCGTCGGGGAGGCCGCCCGAGGGCCGTCCTGCGGCGGTTCGGACGCCGCCGGCGGCGCGGTCCGACCCACGGCCAGCACGACGACGAGCCCGAGCGCGGTGAGCGCGGCACCGACCCACGCGGGCGCGAGCAGGCCCCAGCCGCCGGCGATGACCAGCCCGCCGAGGAACGCGCCGGCGGCGTTGCCGAGGTTGAGGGCGGAGTGGCACAGCGCCGCGCCGAGCGACGGCGCCGCGGGCGAGACGTCCATCAGCCGCGTCTGCAGCGCGAGGCCGAGCACCTGGGACGTGACGCCGAGCAGCACGAGCGCGGGGACCACCGCCGCCGGCCACGGCCCGACGAGCGCGATCAGGACGAGCACCGCGATGGTCGCGACCATGCCGCCGACGACGGTGCCGAGCACCGAGCGGTCGGCCAGGCGCCCACCGAGGAGCGTGCCGGCCGTCATGCCGACGCCGTACAGCGCGAGCACGAGCGGCACGGTCGTCACCGCGAGCCCGCTCACGTCGGTGAGCAGCGGCTTGACGTACGAGTAGACGGCGAACATGCCGCCGAACCCGATCGCGCCCGCGCCGAACGCCACCCACAGGGGGCCGTTGCGCAGCGCGGCGAGCTCGCCGCGCACCGTGGCGTCGGCGGCCGCGGGCAGCGACGGCGTCCAGGCGCGCAGCGCGACGAGCGTCGCGAGCCCGATGCCGCCGACCGCGACGAACGCCCACCGCCAGCCCACGGCGTGGCCGACCACCGAGGACAGCGGCACGCCGACCGCGCAGGCGACCGTGAGGCCGGCCATCATGGCCGAGACCGCGCGGCCGCGGCGCTCGGGACCGACGACGGCGGTGCCGACGACCGCGCCGACGCCGAAGAACGCGCCGTGCGGCAGCCCCGCGAGGAACCGCGCCGCCACCAGCGTCTCGGCGGTCGGGGCGAACGCCGCCAGGACGTTGCCCACCGTGAACGCCGCCATGAGCACCAGGAGGAGCCGACGGCGGTCGGTACGCGCGCCGAGCGCGGCGAGCGTGGGGGCCCCGAGCACGACGCCGAGCGCGTACGCGGTGATGGCGTGGCCCGCGACGGGGATCGACACGTCGAGGTCCGTCGCGATCTCCGGGAGCAGGCCCATCGTGGCGAACTCGGTGGTGCCGATGCCGAAGCCGCCGAGCGCGAGCGCGAGCAGCGCCGTGCGGGCGCGCCGTGACGTGGTCGGGTGCGGGGTGGTGACGGTCACGCGGCCTCGAATCGATTCGAGCAGAGGTCGAGGGACGCCGTCGGCCGCTCGGGGGATGCGCTCAGACTACGCCGGGACCGGCGCGGCGAGCCAGATGGCGCTCGCCGCGACCTCGCCCAGCTCCACGCGGGCGGGCGGCGCGCCGTCGATCTCGACGCTCACCACCCCGGTCACGGCGCGGCGCTCGTCGAGGCGCACGCGGGCGTCGAGGACGAGCCCGACGTCGTCGAGGTACCGCAGCAGCTCCGGGTCGGCGTCGGAGATCCGCGCCACGACGTACGCGCCCGGCTCCACCTCCCACATCACGCGCGCGTCCGGCAGGTGCACCGTGCCGTCCGGGCCGGGGATCGGGTCGCCGTGCGGGTCGCGGTCGGGGTGGCCGAGCAGCTCCGCCACGCGCTCCACGAAGCGGTCGCTCACGGCGTGCTCGAGCACCTCCGCCTCGTCGTGCACCTCGTCCCACGCGTAGCCGAGCTTCTCGACGAGGTACGTCTCGAGCAGCCGGTGCCGGCGCACCATCGCGACCGCGTGCGCGCGGCCGACGTCCGTCAGCTCGACCGCGCCGTACGGCCGGTGCGTCACCAGCCCGGCGTCCGCGAGCCGCCGCACCGTCTCGGACACCGTGGACGCCCCCACGCCGAGGCGGCCGGCGAGCAGCTTGGTCGTCACGGGCGCGTCCGACCACTCCTGGGCGCCCCAGATGACCTTGAGGTAGTCCTGGCCGACGGCCGTCAGCGGGGCGGGGCTGTCCGAGGTCACGGGCACCAGGGTAGGGCGCTCCGCGGGACGTCGGCGGCGCCGCTCAGTGCCCGTCCACGCTCCAGTGCCACGGCTCCCCGGGCAGGTTCTCGAGCCCGTACGCGGCGGCGTGCTCCGCGAGCCACACGTAGCCGGCCGACGCCGAGCCGAGCGTGCGGCCGCCGACGGTGAAGTCGACCGCGAGGCCGCGCTCGTGCCGCGACGAGCCGGGCCGCGCCGTGCTCGGCGAGCAGGACGACGCCGGCGCCTCGTACACGTGCCAGTCCGTCGGGCCGCAGTGCGCCCGGCGCAGCGCGACCTGCTGCTCGCCGCTGCGCCACCCGCCGCCGCGCAGCTCGACGCCGTCCGCGCGGGCGTCCTCGACGAGCGCGTCCACCGCCTGCGCGAGGCACGGGTGCACGCGGATGCCGCTGCGGGTGACGACCGTGTCGCCCTGCGCGACCGGGCCGTCGACGAGGTCGCAGTCGGTGGGCTGCGCACCGGTCGGCACGCGCGCGGCGGGCGCGGCCACCTGCCACAGCACCTCGCCCACGGGGCCGTGCAGCACCACCGCGGCCTCCTCGAGGACGAGCCGCGCGCCCGGCCGGCCCGCGGTGCCGGTACCCCACACCGGCGCACCCGCGGCGTCGAGCAGCACGAGGTCGCCGTCCTCCTGCAGGCGCGCCGTCGCGCCGGTCGTCGTCCCCGACGTCCACAGCGGTTCGCCGTCCAGCGCGACGACGAGCGCGCCGTCCGTCACCTCGACGCGCAGGTGCCCGGACGGCGAGCCGAGGGACGCACCGGCGCCCAGCTCGGCGCCGGGCGCGAGCTCCGCGGGGCCGATCGGCTCGCCCGACGACCACACCGGGACGCCGTCGCGGTCGACCAGCACGAGCGTCCCGTCGTCCTGCACCGCGAGCGTCGTGCCGCCCTGCCCGGCCGTCCGGCTGCGCCACAGCCACGCGCCGTCCTCGTCGACGGCGACGAGGTTCCCGTCGGGGCGCAGCTCCAGCGCGACCGCCGGTGCGGCCGGCGCCGTCGCGTCCCGGTCGCCCGCCCCGGGCGTCCACCGGACCGTGCCGTCGGGGCCCATGAGCTGCACGCCCACGTCCGGCAGCACGAAGAGGTTGTGCAGGCCGTCGGGGGACGACAGGACGTCGCCCGCGTCGAGGCGGACCGGCCCCGACAGGCTGGCGGGTTCCTGCGCCGTGCCGCTCTGCCACGCGACGGCGCCCGCCGCGTCGACGACGACGAGGTCGCCGTCGTCCCGGACCTGCAGCGCACCGCCCGCCGCGGCGGTGCCCGTGCGCCACACCACGCCGCCGTCGGGCGCGACCAGCTCGACGTCGCCGGCCTCGGTCGTGCGCAGCGTCGATCCCGGCACGCCCCGCCCCGACGACCAGCGCACCGTGCCGTCGAGCGCGTACAGGCCGAGCGCACCGTCCGGCTGCACCACGAGCGTGTGCGCGCCGCCCGGCGCGAGCAGCGCCTGGCCGGCCGTCAGCGACTCGCCGGCGCGCAGGGCGTCCTCGCCGGCGGCTGCCGTCGCCGGCCCGCCCAGCGCGACGAGGAGCGCCGCGGCGAGCGGCACGGCCAGGACGACGACGGACGCACGGCGCACGCGGTTCCCTCCCCCGAGGTCGCCGGCGGCCACCCCCTGCGGCCGTCGGCTGCACCAGGGCAACACCTCCGTCGCCGATGCGCAAGACCCCGTCCGTACCTGCGGTCAGGTGTTCACCCGCCGTCGACGGAGCCGTCGCCGCCGGCGGGCGCGTCGCCCGCGCCGGGGTCGCCGGCCGACGGGGCGTCCGGGGCCGTGCCGTCGGGGTCCGTGCCGCCCGGGTCCGTACCGTCGGCACCCGTGCCGTCCCGACCCGTGCCGTCGGCGCCCGCCTCGTCCGCCTCCGGCTCGACGACGTCCGGCCACGGCTGCCGGTCCTCGACGGTCACCGTCGCGTCGGGCGCCACGCGCACCACCTGCACGTCGAGGAAGCGCCGGTCCCGCGGGTCGAACCGCAGCAGCGTCAGCTCCGCCACGCCGCGCAGCGGGCCGACCGTCGGCTGGCCGAGCGTCGCACCGGCCGTGCTCGAGCTGATGTACCGGATGCCGAGGCCGACCTGCTCGGGGCCGACGCGGCGGTGGTAGTGGCCCGACACCTGCGCCGGCACGCACCCGTCCCGGAGGGCCTCGTCGCCGGCGGTCGGCGTGTGCACGAGCAGCAGGTCGACGTCGCCGTCGTCGCACGCCGTCTCCGCGAGCCGGCGGGCCTGCTCACCCGGCGTCTCGTCGTCCGTCGCCGTCGTGCCGCCGCCCACGCGCGTCTCGTTGGCGTCGCGGTCGCCGAGCACGCGGACGCCCGCGACGTCGACGACCGACCCGTCGAGCACGGTCGCGCCCGCGCGGGCGTACCGGCGCGTCGTGTCGCGCGAGTCGTGGTTGCCGGGGGACGTGACGAGCGGGACACCCGACGGGACCGCGCGTGCGAACGACGTCACGCAGTACTGCTCGACCGACGTGCCGTTCATCGTCGTGTCGCCCGCGTCGAGCACCGCGTCGACGCCCGCCAGCTCCGCGAGCGTGCCGACGAGGGGCGCCATGCCGACGTTGCAGTGCAGGTCCGAGACGACGAGGAGCGTGACCGGCTCCACCGGCTGCTCGTCGTCGGTGCCGCGCGTGGCGTCGGGGCTCGGCGTCGCGGCGCCGGGCGTCGGGGCGTCGTCGCCGGCGGGCGCGTCGCCGTCCGTCGCTCCCTGCGGCGCCGCGTCGCCGGCACCGTCCGCCTCGCCGGCACCATCCGCCTCGCCACCGGCGCCCCCGTCGCCACCGACGCGCCCGTCGG
>NZ_JBHUZW010000054.1:0-23931 GCF_042667215.1 Cellulomonas sp. NPDC057328
GGTACCCGGGTGGGTACCGGCCCTCGCCGCGTGCGCCGGCGCGTCAGCCGCGCGAGCCGGCGGGGTCGTCCGTGCGGCGGCGGGCGTTGGCCACGAGCGGGCCGACGATGAGGCCGAGTCCCGCGAGGACGAGCAGCCCGATCGCGGCGAGCTCGAGGTCGATCGTGTACCCGGCGGCGATCACGAGGACCCCTGCGCCCAGCAGGGCGATGACGACGCCCCACACGATCGTGCCCACGCGCACCCGGTCACGGGTCGGTGCCGCCGCGTCGGTGGCGCCGGTGGTGGCGTCGGCCGCGTCGTCGTGCGTGGCGTCCGCCGTTCCGTCGAACGTGCGGTGATCCGTGCCGTCGTCCGGTGGCAGCGGCTGCGTCGCGTCCACCGGCAGCGGCTGCGTCGCGTCGACCGGCAGCGGCCGGGTCTCGTCGGTGCTCATGCTGCGTCCTCCTCGATGATCCGGACCTCGCCGACGCCCGAGCTGATGTCGAGCACCAGGTCGGCCTCGCCGGCCTCGGTGGTGTCGTCGTCGCGGAACGTCATGTCCCCGACGCCGATGCCGTCGTGCGTGCGGGTGCGCCCGTCGAGCTCCCACCGCACCGACCCGACGCCCGACGACACGTGCGCCTCGACGGCCGCGTCGGCCGGCACGACGACGGTCATCTCGCCCGCGCCCATCGTCACCGGGACGCGCAGCTGCTCGTCGGCCATCGGGACCGCGGTCAGGTCGACGACCGTCTGGCCGACGCCCACGTCGATGCCGCGGGCCGCCTCCTCGCGGTCGGAGTACAGCAGCTCGACGCGGTCGTTGCGCCAGTCGGCCGGCTCGCCCCACCAGTCCTCGCGCTCGCCCTGCGTGAACAGGGCCAGCGGCAGGACGATGAGCGCCGCGACGATCGCGAGGAACCCGAGCACGCCGCTGCTGCGGCCGCGTGCGCCGAGGGTCACGATGCCGAGGCCCGCGAGGACGAGCGCGACACCGCCGGCCGTGAGGCCGACCGGTCCGTCGAAGACGTCGGTGCGCTCGCCGACCAGGAGGGCCGCGAGGCCGATCGCCGAGAGACCGATGACGGCCCCGACGGTGATGCCGTCCGCGCCGCGGCGCGGCGGCCGCGGCGGGCGAGCCGGCCGGCGGGGCCCGGGCGGGCCGTACGGCGGCGGCGGCGGGGGCGACCAGCCGCTCGCGGGCGGGGGTGTCCACCCGGTGGGGGGACCCGCCGGGTGCGGCGGCACGCCACCCCATGCCGGGGCGGCCGGCGGGGTCGGCGGCTGCGTGGTGGCGGGGTACGGGCCGGCGGACGTCGCGGCCGACGCCGTGCCGGTGGGGTGGCCGGGGGAGTAGCCGGTCGGGGCGCCGGGCGTGGCGCCCGTCGTCGGAGCCGTCGCGGGGCCCGCACCGGGCGTCCCGTAGGGCGCCGTCGCGTGCCCGGGACCGTACGCCTGCGGTCCGTAGGGCGCGCCGGGCGCGACCCACGGCCCGGGCCGCGGCGGTCCGCCGCGGCGGCGCACGGCCAGCACCACGAGGGCGACGAGGCCGCCGACGAACGCGAGCCACAGCAGGCCGGAGAACCAGCCGGTGCCGTCCCAGAACCACCACCAGCCGTCGCCGCGGGCGAGGCCGACGAGGACGAAGCCGAGCGCGCCCAGCAGGGCGACGTCGCCGGCGCCGGCCACGAGCTGCTCGAGGTGGATGCGGCCGTCGCGCTGCTCGGGCAGGAGCGCCCACGCGATGCCGTACAGCAGGAGGCCGAGCCCGCCGAGCAGGAACGTGACGGCGAGGACGCCGCGCACGAGCAGCGGGTCGACGTTGAGGCGGGCCGCGATTCCGCCGGCGACGCCGCCGATCCAGCGGTCGTCGGAGCGGTAGAGGCCGGTGCGGCGCACGCCGGCCCAGAAGCCCTGCGCGCCGGTCGGCTGCGGCCCGCCCGGGGCGGGGTGGGGGGCGCCGGCCGACGGGCCGGGGCCGTTGCCGGGCTGGGGGCCCGGGGCGCCGGCGCCGGGGCCGGCAGGGGTCTGCGTGTCCATGGCTCGATCCTGTCGCCGGGCGGGGCCGGCGGGCATCGGGGACGACCCCTGACCCGACCCTGGTCCCACCCGGGTCCCGCGCCCCGGCGTCCCCTGACCTGCCCCGGACCAGCACGGACGGGGCTCGGCACGGCGGCCCGGACGTGTGACCATCGGTGCGTGACCACCGCACCCGCACCCGTCCCGGCGCCCGGCGCCGGCGCGTCGGCGCGCCCGCGGCTCCCGCTGCGCCGTCCCGAGCGGGGCAGCTGGTTCGCGGGCGTGGCCGTCGGGCTCGCCGCCCACCTCGACGTGCCGGTCGCCGTGGTGCGCGTGGTCCTCGTGGCGCTCGTGCCCGTCGCCGGTGCCGGGCTCGTGCTCTACCTCTTCTTCTGGCTCACGGTCCCGGTCGGGGACCCCGCGGCCGCCGCGACCGGCGCGCGCCCCAGCGCGCTGCAGCGGCTCGCGCGCCGGCAGACCCTGCGCGGCGACGGCCGGCGCGTGGCGCTCGCCGACCTCGCGCTCGGCGCGCTGCTCGTGCTCGCCGCGGGTGTGCTCGTCGCCGTCCGGCTCGGGGCCCAGGTCGACTCGACGTGGGTCCTGCCCGCGCTGCTCGTGCTCGTGGGCCTCGGACTCGCGTGGAGCCAGCTCGACGCGGTGCAGCGGCCGACCGGCGACCGCCGGCGCATCAGCGTGCTCCGCCTCATCGGCGGCGTGCTGCTCGCGGCGGCGGGCGTCCTGCTGCTCGTGGGGGAGAGCGTCGGGCGCGGCGTCGAGCCGGCGCTGATGGTGCAGGCCGGCATCGGTGCGCTGGCCGTGCTGCTGGGCGTCGGGCTGGTGCTCGCGCCGTGGTGGGTGCGCCTGGTGCGCGAGCTCGGCGACGAGCGTGCCGCCCGCGCGCGGGAGGCCGAGCGGGCCGACATCGCCGCGCACCTGCACGACTCGGTGCTGCAGACGCTCGCCCTCATCCGCGCCCGCGCCGACGAGCCGGCCGAGGTCGCGCGCATGGCGCGCGCGCAGGAGCGCGAGCTGCGCGAGTGGCTGTACGACGACCGCCACGAGCCCGGCACGTCGCTGGTGGCGGCGCTGCGCGCGGTCGTGGCGGAGGTGGAGGACTCCCGCTCCGGCCCGACCGGCGAGCCGGTCGCCGTCGACGTCGTCGTGGTGGGGGACCGCGTGCCGGACGCCGACGCGCAGGCGCTGCTGCAGGCCACGCGCGAGGCGCTCGTCAACGCGGTCGTGCACGGCCGGCCGCCCGTGTCGCTCTACCTGGAGGCGGGGCCCGCGATCACGGAGGTGTTCGTGCGTGACCGCGGCGACGGCTTCGACCTCGACGCCGTGGGCCCCGACCGCTTCGGCGTCCGCGAGTCGATCATCGGGCGCGTCCGCCGCCGCGGCGGGACGGCACGGGTGACGAGCAGCCCCGAGCGGGGCACCGAGGTGCACCTGTGCATGCCGGTCGGCGGGTCCGCGTCCGCCTCCGCGTCCGACGCCGCGCCGGCGACCGCCCCCGACCCCGCCGGCGCCCGTCCCGGCGACCCCCACCACCCCGCGGCCGAGCGCCGCACCGATCCGCAGGAGGACGCGTGAGCGCCGTCGACGTCGTGCTGGTGGACGACCACCACATGTTCCGGGCGGGCGTGAAGGCGTCCCTCGACGACCGGGTGCACGTGGTCGGCGAGGCGGCGACCGTCGACGAGGCCGTGCGCGTCGTGCACGAGCTCGCGCCGCCGGTCGTCCTGCTCGACGTTCACCTGCCCGGCGGCGACGGCGGCGGTGGCGCCGAGGTCGTGCGGCGCTGCGTCGACGTGCCCGGGACGCGGTTCCTCGCGCTGTCGGTGTCCGACGCGGCGGAGGACGTCGTCGCGGTCATCCGCGTCGGCGCCCGCGGGTACGTGACCAAGGCGATCGACCCTGCCGCGCTGTCCGACGCGGTGCTGCGCGTCGCGGGCGGCGACGCGGTGTTCTCGCCCCGGCTGGCGGGGTTCGTGCTCGACGCGTTCGGTGCCGCGGCCGGCGACGTCGCGACGGGCGACGACGAGCTCGACCGGCTCTCGGCGCGCGAGCGGGAGGTCATGCGGCTCATCGCGCGCGGCTACACGTACCGCGAGGTCGCGGCGGAGCTGTTCATCTCCATCAAGACGGTCGAGACGCACGTGTCGGCGGTGCTGCGCAAGCTGCAGCTCTCGAACCGGAACGAGCTGACCCGGTGGGCAGCGGCGCGCCGGCTGCTGTGACGCGCCGACGTGATCTGACATCGCGTCATATCACGCCGCCCGTCTCGGTACGCTGGCGGCATGGACGTCGTCTACGGGATCCTCGTCGTGCTCCACCTGCTGGGCTGGGCCATGGTCTTCGGCGGGGCGCTCGCCGGCATGCGCACGGCGACGCTCAACCCGGGTGTGTTCCACGGCATCCTCACGGCGCTGCTCACCGGGATCCTGCTGACCGGGCTCGCGTCGGGCGGCGTCGTCGACCGCGACGTCGACAACGTGAAGATCGCCGTCAAGCTCGTCGTCGCGCTCGCGGTCACGGCGCTGGTCGTGCTGGGACGTCGGCGCGGCGAGAAGGTCACGACGGGCTGGCTCGGCGCGATCGCGGGGCTCACGGCGCTCAACGTCGCGATCGCCGTCCTCTGGTGAGCACCGCCCGCGCGCCACGCTGACCAGCGCGCACGTGCCCGCGCCTGCCGCTACGGTCGGCGCCGTGACGATCGACTGGGGCACCGAGCTCGACCTGCTCACCGGCCTGCTCGTGCTCGTGGGCCTCGTCGGGGTCGTCGTGCAGGTGCTGCCCGGGGCGCTGCTCGTCGCCGGCGCGGTGGTGCTGTGGGGCGTGCTGCAGGGCTCGGCGCTCGGCTGGGGCGTCGTCGCCGCGGCCGTCGCGATCACCGTCGTGGCGCAGGTGGCGAAGTATCTGCTCGCGGGCCGGCACCTGCAGCGCGGCGGCGTGCCCAACCGCACGCTGGTGTGGGGCGGGGTCGCCGGCGTCGTGGGGTTCTTCGTCATCCCGGTCGTGGGGCTGCCGCTGTTCTTCGTCGGCGCCGTCTACCTCGCCGAGCGGCTGCGGCTGGGCGAGCACGCCGCCGCGTGGCGGTCCACGGTGCGCGCGCTGCAGGCCACGGGCCTGACGATCCTCGTCGAGCTCGCGGGCGCGATGCTCGTCGTCGCCGCGTGGGGCGTCGGGCTGCTGGCGCGCTGAGGCGCCGCGAGGTCGCGGGTCGGCGGCGAGGTCGCGGGGACGTGGCGAGGTCGCGGGTCGCAGCCCGCGACCTCACGTGCGGCCCGCGACCTCGCGTGCGGGGGTGGGCGCGGTCCGTCGTGTCGGTGGACCGAACTACCCTGGTGGGGTCATGACGTCCTTGTTCGAGAGCCTCTCCCTGCCCGTTCCCGCCGGCGCCACCCCGCGCCCCCGCCCGGACGCGCGGGCCGCCGTCGCGCGCTCGCGCGCGGGCGAGTCGTCGGGCCTGCCCCTCGTCGTCCCGCCGCGCGGTGACGGCGACGAGCCGGCACCCGCGGAGGACCCGCGGGCCGCACGCGACGCCGCCCGCGCCGAGGCGCTGCTCGAGGGGCTCAACCCCCAGCAGCGCGAGGCCGTGCTGCACGCCGGCGGGCCGCTCCTCATCGTCGCGGGCGCGGGCTCGGGCAAGACGCGGGTGCTCACCCACCGCATCGCGCACCTGCTCGCGACGCACCGGGCGCGCGCGGGCGAGGTCCTGGCGATCACGTTCACGAACAAGGCGGCGGCGGAGATGCGCGAGCGCGTCGAGGCGCTCGTCGGGCCGTCCGCCCAGCGCATGTGGGTGTCGACGTTCCACTCCGCGTGCGTGCGCATCCTGCGCCGCGAGGCCGCGACGCTCGGCATCCGCTCGAGCTTCTCGATCTACGACGCCGCCGACTCCCAGCGCCTGCTGACGCTCGTCGCGCGCGAGCTCGACCTCGACCCGAAGCGGTACCCGCCCAAGGCGCTCGCGGTGAAGATCTCGAACCTCAAGGACGAGCTCGTCGACCCCGACACGTTCGCCGCGACGTCGGGCGGCGGCAGCGCCAACGACTTCGACACCGTGCTCGCGCAGGTGTACCGGCGCTACCAGCAGCGCCTCCAGCAGGCGCACGCGCTCGACTTCGACGACATCATCGTGCGCACCGTCGAGCTGCTGCAGGGCTTCCCCGAGGTCGCCGAGCACTACCGCCGGCGCTTCCGGCACGTCCTCGTCGACGAGTACCAGGACACCAACCACGCCCAGTACGTGCTGGTGCGCGAGCTCGTGGGCGTCGACGGCGGCGCGGACGGGCACGGCGTCGACCGCGGCGAGCTGACGGTCGTCGGCGACGCCGACCAGTCGGTGTACGCCTTCCGCGGCGCCAGCATCCGCAACATCCTCGAGTTCGAGGCGGACTACCCGGACGCACGCACGATCCTGCTCGAGCAGAACTACCGCTCGACGCAGACCATCCTGTCCGCCGCCAACGCGGTGATCGCCAAGAACCCGAACCGGCGGCCCAAGCGGCTGTGGACCGACTCGGGCGCCGGCCCGCAGATCGTCGCCTACGTCGCGGACTCCGAGCACGAGGAGGCGCGGTTCGTCGCCGAGGAGATCGACCGCCTCGGGGACACGCAGGGCGTGCGGCCCGGCGACGTCGCGATCTTCTACCGCGCCAACGCGCAGTCCCGTGCGCTCGAGGAGGTGCTCGTGCGCGTCGGCCTGCCGTACAAGGTGGTCGGCGGCACGCGGTTCTACGAGCGGCGCGAGATCCGCGACGCCATCGCCTACCTGCGCGCGATCGCGAACCCCGACGACGACGTGAGCACGCGCCGCATCCTCAACGTGCCGAAGCGCGGGCTGGGGGAGCGGTCCGAGGCGATGGTCGCGGCCTTCGCCGAGCGCGAGCGCATCTCGTTCGGCGCCGCCCTGGCGCGGCTCGACGAGGTGCCTGGCCTGGGCACGCGGGCGATCACGGGCATGAGCGCGTTCGCGACGATGGTCGAGGAGCTGCGCGACCTCGCCGCCACCGCCGGCCCCGCCCAGGTGCTCGGCGCCGCGCTCGACCGCAGCGGCTACCTCGCGGAGCTGCGCGCGAGCGAGGACCCGCAGGACGCCTCCCGCGTCGAGAACCTCGCGGAGCTGCACGCCGTCGCCTCCGAGTTCGAGCAGAGCGACCCCGAGGGCGACCTCGCCGACTTCCTCGAGCGCGTGTCGCTCGTCGCCGACTCGGACCAGATCCCCGTGCCCGACGGCGCCGACGGCGAGGACGGCGAGGCCCGTCCGGACCAGGGCGTCATCACGCTCATGACGCTGCACACCGCGAAGGGCCTCGAGTTCCCGGTCGTCTTCCTCACCGGCATGGAGGACGGCACCTTCCCGCACATGCGGTCGCTCGCGGACCCCGACCAGCTCGCGGAGGAGCGGCGGCTCGCCTACGTCGGCCTGACCCGGGCGCGGGAGCGGCTCTACGTCTCGCGCGCCGCCGTCCGCACGGCGTGGGGCGTGCCGAACGAGTTCCCGCCGAGCCGGTTCCTCGACGACCTGCCCGAGGAGCTCGTCGACTGGCGGCGCCGCGAGTCGTCGACGTCGCGGCTGCGCGGCGGCTGGGGCTCGGGCTTCGGCGCCGGCGGTGGGCGCGGGTCCGGCTGGGGCGAGCAGCGCTCCGGCTCCGGCAACGGGCCGGTGCGCACGGAGCAGCGTCCGACGCTGCCGCGCACGGGCGCGTCCTTCGGGTCGGCCACGCCCCGCTCGACCGCCGAGGTCCCCGACCTCGGCATCGGCGACAAGGTCACGCACGACGCGTACGGGCTCGGCACGGTCGTGGCCGTCGAGGGCGCCGGTGCGAACGCCGTCGCGAAGATCGACTTCGGCTCGCACGGCACCAAGCGCCTGCTGCTGCGCTACTCGCCGGTCACCAAGCTGTAGGACGGGGTCGGCCCGGCGGGTGAGCGCGGCCACAGTCTCTCGATGTCGAGGGACCTCGGTCCCGACGATACGATCGAACCGGGCGACGCGGCCGCACAGGGCCGCCCGCGCGGTCGACGAGAGGAAACCGGACCAGGTGGACCTGTTCGAGTACCAGGCACGTGACATCTTCGAGAAGCACGGCGTGCCCGTGCTCGGCGGCATCGTCGCCACGACCCCCGAGGAGGCGCGCGCCGCGGCCGAGCGGCTGCTGCCGGCCGAGGGTGGCGTCGTGGTCGTCAAGGCGCAGGTGAAGACCGGGGGCCGCGGCAAGGCGGGCGGCGTCAAGCTCGCCCGGTCCGCGGACGAGGCGGCCGAGAAGGCCGGCGAGATCCTCGGCATGGACATCAAGGGCCACACGGTCCACCGCGTGATGATCGCCGAGGGCGCGAAGATCGCGACCGAGTACTACTTCTCCCTCCTGCTCGACCGCGCCGAGCGCCGCTACCTGGCGATGGCGTCCGTCGAGGGCGGCATGGAGATCGAGCAGCTCGCGGTCGAGCGGCCCGAGGCGCTCGCGCGCGTCGCGGTCGACCCGCGCGCCGGCATCGACGAGGCGAAGGCGCAGGAGATCGTCGCGGCCGCCGGCTTCGACGCCGACGTCGCGCCCAAGGTCGCCGACGTGCTGCAGAAGCTGTGGACGGTCTACCGCGACGAGGACGCCACGCTCGTCGAGGTCAACCCGCTGGTCCTCACCGAGGACGGCGAGGTCGTCGCGCTCGACGGCAAGGTGACCCTCGACGCGAACGCGGACTTCCGCCACGAGGACCACGCCGCGCTCGAGGACAAGGCCGCGGCCGACCCGCTCGAGGCGCGCGCCAAGGAGAAGGACCTCAACTACGTCAAGCTCGACGGCGAGGTCGGCATCATCGGCAACGGCGCGGGGCTCGTCATGAGCACCCTCGACGTCGTCGCGTACGCCGGCGAGGCGCACGGCGGCGTGAAGCCCGCCAACTTCCTCGACATCGGCGGCGGCGCGTCCGCCTCCGTCATGGCGGCGGGCCTCGACATCATCCTCACGGACCCGCAGGTCAAGTCGGTGTTCGTCAACGTCTTCGGCGGCATCACGGCGTGCGACGAGGTCGCGCGCGGCATCGTCGAGGCGCTGCGGATCCTCGGGGACGAGGCGTCCAAGCCGCTCGTCGTCCGCCTGGACGGCAACAACGTGGCCGAGGGCCGCGCGATCCTCGCGGAGGCCGCGCACCCGCTCGTCACCCTGGCCGAGACGATGGACGGCGGCGCCGACAAGGCGGCCGAGCTCGCCCACGCCGCCGCCTGACGCCCGCCACCCACGAACCGAGAGAAGCAGACACCACCATGGCGATCTTCCTGACCGAGGAGTCCAAGGTCATCGTCCAGGGCATGACCGGGTCGGAGGGGCAGAAGCACACGACCCGCATGCTCGCGTCCGGCACGAACGTGGTCGGCGGCGTGAACCCCCGCAAGGACGGGACGTCCGTGACGTTCCCCGCCGGTGAGGGCACGGTCGACGTGCCCGTGTTCGGCACGGTCGCGGACGCGCTCGCGCAGACCGGCGCCGACGTCTCCGTCATCTTCGTGCCGCCGGCCTTCACCAAGGCCGCCGTCATCGAGGCCGTCGACGCGGGCGTCCCGCTCGTCGTCATCATCACCGAGGGCGTCCCCGTCGCGGACACCGCCGAGTTCTTCGCGTACGCGCAGGACAAGGGCGTGCGCCTTGTCGGCCCGAACTGCCCCGGCCTGATCAGCCCCGGGAAGTCGAACGTCGGCATCATCCCCGCCGACATCACGGGCGCCGGCAAGATCGGCCTCGTGTCGAAGTCCGGCACGCTGACCTACCAGATGATGTACGAGCTGCGGGACTTCGGGTTCTCCACGGCCGTCGGCATCGGCGGCGACCCGATCATCGGCACGACGCACATCGACGCCCTCGCGGCGTTCGAGGCGGACCCCGAGACCGAGCTCATCGTCATGATCGGCGAGATCGGCGGCGACGCCGAGGAGCGCGCGGCCGCGTTCATCCAGGAGAACGTGACGAAGCCCGTCGTCGGCTACGTCGCCGGCTTCACCGCCCCCGAGGGCAAGACGATGGGCCACGCAGGCGCCATCGTCTCCGGCTCGTCCGGCACCGCGCAGGCCAAGAAGGAGGCCCTCGAGGCCGCCGGCGTCAAGGTCGGCAAGACGCCGTCCGAGACCGCCGAGCTCGCCCGCGCGCTGCTCTCCTGAGCACCCCGCCGCCCCCGGGCGGCACCACGGACGGCCCCGGCCCGCGACGCATAGCGGGACCGGGGCCGTCCGCGTCCCCGGGCGGCGACGCGCCGCCCCGGCTGCGCCCACCCGCGCCGCGCACCGGCGACCATGGACCCGTGCCCCCCTCCACCGGTCCGGTCCCCGTCACGGGACGCGCCCGCCGCGTGCTGCAGGACGACGCGCGGCCGTCGTTCTTCACCAGCGCGATCGACGGTGCGCCGCGCTGGGCCGTCGGGGCGCTGGCCGCGCTGCAGGGTGCGGCGCTGTCCCTGCTCGTGCTCGCGGTGCCCGCCGTCGCGGTGTTCGTCGCCACGTCCGCCGACCCGTCCAACGCGGACGTGGCCTGGACGCGCGCGGTCGTGGTCGCCGCGAACCTGTGGCTGCTCGCGCACGGCGTGCCGGTCGCGGTCGGCGGTGCGGCCGTCACGCTCGTGCCGCTCGGGCTCACCGTCCTGGCCGCCTTCACGTGCTACGCGTCGGCCCGGCGGTCGGGGGTCGCGACGCGGTCGGGCGCGGCCGCTGCGCTCGCGGCGTACGCCGCGCTGACGGTGCTCGTCGCGCTCGTCTGCGGCGTGGGCGGGGCCGGCGTGGTGCGCGCGCTGCTCGGGGCCGTCGTGGTCGGTGGGGCGGGCCTCGGCGCCGGGCTGCTGCGGCGGCCCGAGGCACCGACGTGGGCGGTGCTCGTCGCGCCCGTCCGCGACCGGCTCCCGGCGGCGGTCGTCGTCGGGCTGCGCGCCGGCCTGCTCGTCGCCGCGGCGCTGGTGGCCGTCGCCGCGCTCGTCACGGCCACGTGGGTGGTCGCCGGCCGGGCGACCGTCGCGGACGTCGTGCGGCTCCTCGGGCTCGACGCGGTCGGCGGCACGGTGCTGGCCGTGGGCGAGCTCGCCTACCTGCCCAACCTGGTGCTGTGGGCGCTCGCGTGGGTCGCCGGGCCCGGGTTCGCCGTGGGCGCGGGGACGCGGTTCGCGCCCGCCGAGGTCGTGGCCGGACCGCTGCCCGCGGTGCCGCTGCTCGGGGTGCTGCCGGCGCCCGGGATGGCCGGCGGGCTGCTGCTCGTCGCGCCGGCCGCCCTCGTCGTCGTCGGCGTGCTCGCCGGGCTCGCCGTGCACCGCCGCCTCGTGCCGGTGCGTGCGCGGGACGTCCTCGTCGCCGTCGCGACGACCGCCGCCACGGGCGGGCTGCTGGTGACGGCTCTGCAGCTCGCCGCCGCGGGCGCCGCCGGGCCCGCGCGCATGGCGCAGGTCGGCGCGTCCGCGTGGCTGGTCGGGCTCGCCGTCGCCGGAGGTGCGGGGCTGGGCGCGCTGGTCACGGCCGTCCCGACGGACCGGGCGGTGCACGCCGCGGTGCGCGAGCGGCGGGACGCGCGCCGGCGTGCGGCGACGTCGGCGCAGACGGAGGGCTAGGACGCGGACGCGTCCCCGTGCCTTGCCAGGGTCGACGCACGGCATCATCGCAGCGTGAGCACGAGCGCAGCGCAGGCGGCGGCCTTCTACGAGGAGGCGCTCCGCGAGCGATCGGTGTGGACGATCCGCGACGGTGCGGGCTACCCGGCTCCGCTCAACGCCGATGGCGAGCGAGCACAGCCATTCTGGTCGCTCCGAAGCCGCGCGGAGCGGATCGTGGCGCAGCTGCCCGCCTACGCGGGCTTCGTCGTCGAGGAGGTACCCCTGAACCGGTTCCGGGAGCGGTGGCTCTGCGGTCTGGGCAGCGACGGGATCCGAGTCGGCCTGAACTGGTCCGGGGCCCGTGCGACGGGCTACGACGCCGCGGCCGCCGATGTGGAGCGCAGGTTCGCCGCAGCAGGCCCGCCGCCGACGCCCGAGTGAGCGGCGTGGGAGGTCGCGCCGCCCGAGCGGGTGCGCGCCGGGCGGCGGCGAGCCGGACGCCGAAGGCCCACGCGTCCCTCACCGGGCGCCACTAGGCTCGAGCGGTCGCGCGCCGCCACGAGGGCGGCCACACGCAGCGGAGAGGCGGGGTTCGTCGGTGCGCCGGATGCTCCGCACGGTGTTCCTCGAGGTCCCGATGGTGCTCTACGCCGACGCGGAGACCGGGACCTTCGCGTCTCGGGTCCGGATGGTGCTCCGGCTGGCCGTCGCGGTGGGCGCGTCGGCGCTCGCCGGGGCAGGTGTCGCGGCAGCGCTCGGTCGCGACGTCGCCGACGGTGCCGTCGTGGGGGCCTTCGTCGGGCTGGGCGCGTGCCTCCTCCTCCTCGTCCTCATGCTCAGCCTCGTGGCCGGGTCGGGGATGTGGGCGATGGCCGCGCCGACCGGTGACCGGGCGGCCGAGGGGCACTCGACCCGTGGCGGTCACCGCGCGGCGCCGGTCCTCTTCGTCATCGCCGCGTTCGCCGGCATCGTCGGCGGGCTCGTCACGGTCACCACGGGGATCACGGCCCTGGCGGAGCTGCCGTTCCGGGGGGAGCTGGCCGGCTCGACCGGGACCGTGGTCGCCTGGGAGGACCGCGACCGGGGGCGCGACCCGAACCGGGTCTTCCTCGTGGAGTACGAGGTGGACGGCGCGCTGCGCACCGCCGAGCTCGCCATCGAGGACTCGGACCTCACCGTCTCCTCCGAGATCGGCGACCAGACCCCGCTCGAGTACGTCGTGGACCACCCGGACCGCATCCGGCGTGCGGGGGAGGCGGAGTCGGCACGGTCCACGCTGCCCGTGCTCGGGGTGGTGGGCGTCGGTCTGCTCGTCGTGGCGCTGGCCTCGGGAGCGGTCGCGCGACGTCTCGCGTGAGGTCGTGGACGTCTCGCGGATCCGACCACGCCGCCGCGGCGGTGCGCCGGGTGGGTCAGGCGCCGGTCGGCGCGGTCGGCAGGAACGAGCGCGTCGTCCGCTCGAGGTCCTCGACGAGCTGCGCGTCGCAGACCCGCTCCGCCTGCACGGTCAGCGCGCGGCTGCGGCACTCCTGGTGCGCCTCCCGGGCCGACGAGTAGACGAAGACCTGCACGCTCATGAGCGTCCACAGCACCGCGGCGACGACGAGCACGGCGGTGAGCGCGACGACCGCACCCCGCGCGTGCGCCTGCACGCCGCGGACGACGGCGACGATGCCGAGCGCGAGCGCGGCGAGCGACGCCAGCGGCGTCGCGTACGCCCACGGGTAGGGCGCGGAGACGAGCAGGACCGCGACGAGCAGGCAGACGGCGCCCCAGGCGGCCGTCCGCGTGCTGCGGGCGATGCCCGCGGGGTCCGGCTCCGGCGGTGCGGGCCGCGGCGGGCCGCCGTGCGGACCGGGCGGGCCGACGGGTGCGCCGGGCGGCGTCGCGCCCTGCGCGGGCCCCGATGCGGGCGGCGTGCCGTGAGCGGGCCGTGCGCCCTGAACGGGCGGCGTGCCCTGCGGGGCTCCCGTGCCCGGCGCCGGCGGCGCTCCCGCGTCCTGCGGGGACGTCCCCTGCGGTCGGGGGTGCTGCGGCGGTGCCCAGGGGTTGCCCATGACGCCCATCATCCCGCACGGCTGGGACGCCCCGACCGCGCGTCCGTCGTCGCCGGTAGCCTCCGGGGCCGTGACCACCGCGCGCCCCACCCCGCCGCCGCCGTCCCCGCCCGTGCGCGGCGCGGACGGCACCCGCCGTGTCGTCGTGCTGGTGTCCGGCGCGGGGTCCAACCTCGCGGCGCTGCTGGCGGCGCACGACGACCCGGCCTACGGCGCGCGCGTCGTGGGGGTCGTCAGCGACAAGCCCGCGGCGGGCGGCCTGGCGCTGGCGCGTGCCGCGGGCGTCCCGACGGCGGTCGTCGCCCCCGCCGACTTCCCGGACCGTGCGGCGTGGGACGTCGCGCTGGCCGACGCGATCGGCGTGTTCGGGCCCGACCTCGTCGTGTGCGCGGGCTTCATGCGGATCATCGGCGCCCCGACGCTCGAGCGCTTCGCGCCGCGCATCCTCAACACCCACCCGGCGCTGCTGCCCTCGTTCCCCGGGGCGCACGGCGTGCGGGACGCGCTGGCGTACGGCGTGCGGGTCACCGGCTGCACCGTGCACCTGGTCGACGCGGGCGTCGACACGGGGCCGATCCTCGCGCAGGGCGTCGTCGCGGTGGAGCCCGACGACGACGAGGCGTCGCTGCACGAGCGCATCAAGGCCGTGGAGCGCGAGCTGCTCGTCCGCACGGTGGGCGAGGTGGCGCGGGGCGGTCTGCGCGTCGACGGCCGCCGCGTCGTCGTCGGCTGAGACCCGCGGGCACGGGCCGCGGCGCGGGGACGTCCCCCACGCCGCGGGACGTCCCCCACGCCGCGGGCGGCCCTCACGCCGGAGCGCGCTGCTCCCCGCGGTACGCCCCGAGCGTCGTCGCGACAACCGTGTCCCAGTCGGTCGGCGTCAGCCCGAGTGCGCGCCGGCTGGCGGCGTCGTCGGCCACGAACGGCTCGGCGAACTGGTAGCCGACGGCGTGCAGCTCGCGCATCATCGGCTGCACGACCCCGAGCGCCCGCACGAGGGGCAGCGGCACGGGCGCGACGCGGGGGACGGGCACCCCGGCGGCGGCGGCGAACCGGCCGGCCAGCGCGCGGTACGTCAGCGGCTCGGGGGTGGGGACGTGCCACGCCCGGCCCCACGCGGCGGGGGTGACCGCGGCCGTGGCCAGCGCCGCCGCGAAGTCGGGCAGGTACGCCCACGTGTGCGGCTGGTCGGCGGACGCGATCGGCCGCAGCGTCCGGCCCGCCAGCAGCGGTCCGAGCATGCGCGGACCGGCGTGCGCGTGCGCCTCCGCGCCGGGGCCGAGGTAGTCGCTGCCCCGCACCTCGGTGGCCCGCACGGCGCCCGCCTCGTGCCGGGCGAGGGCGTCCTGCCACATCCGGACGCGGACGCGCCCCTTGGTCTCGCGCGTCGCGAGCGGGTCGTCCTCGTGCATGTGGTGGTTGCCGGCGCCGTAGACGTAGAGGTTCGCCGCGGTGACGAGGACGGCGCCGGTGCGCTCGGCGGCGGTGAGCAGCGCGTCGGCGACGGGCGGCCAGTCGGTCACCCAGCGGTGGTAGGCCGGGTTGACGCAGTTGTAGAGGGCCGCGGAGCCGGCGGCGTGCCGCGCGAGGGCGTCCGCGTCCGTGCCGTCGACGCGGTGGTGCTCGACGCTGCCGCCCGCCGACGTGGTCGTCCGCGCCGCGGTGCCGGTGCCGGGGCCGGAGCGGGAGAGGACGTGCACCTCGTGGCCCGCGTCGGCGAGGTGCTGCGCGAGGGTCCGGCCGATGGGGCCCTTCCCGAGGACGGTGTGACGGGGCATGGCGGCCTCCGGGTGGTGACGAGAGCGGTGCTCTCTGTTGCGATCGATGCTCGCAGTGCCGTCCGCCGCGCGTCAAGAGCAGTGCTCTCGATTGCGTCCGGTGCTCTCCTCCGGCACGATAGCCGCATGCCCGACGCCCCCGCACCGCGCGGCACGCCGCGCGAGCGCGCCCGAGCCGAGCTCATGCACGACCTCCTCGCCGCCGCGCGGGCGCGGCTGGCGGAGGACGGCGCAGCCGGCCTGTCGCTCCGCGCCGTCGCACGCGACCTGCGCCTCGCCTCCTCGGCCGTCTACCGGTACGTGCCGTCGCGCGACGCGCTGCTGACCCTGCTGGTCAGCGAGTCGTACGACGCCGTCGGGCGCGTCTGCGAGGACGCGGCCGCCGCGTCCCGCGCCGCCGGGCACGTGCCGGCGCGCCGCTGGCTCGAGGTCGCGCGCGCCGTCCGCGCCTGGGCGCTGGCGGACCGGCACGCCTACGAGCTGATCTACGGCACGCCGCTGCCCGGGTACGTCGCGCCGCGCGACACCGTGGCGCCCGCGATGCGCGTGTGGGCGGTGCTCGTGGACGTGCTGGTCGACGCCGCCGCGGACGGCAGCCTGCGGCCCACCGGGCCCGACTTCGACCCGACGGGTGTCGTGACCCCCGACGTGCACGCGTTCGGCGCCGAGCGCGGCGGGTGGGGCGGCACGCAGGAGCCCACGACGCTCCGGGCGGGCGTGCGGTCGCTCACGCTCTTCAGCACCCTGCTCGGCGCGGTCAGCGCCGAGCTGTTCGGGCACCTGCGCGGCGTCCACGAGGACGCGGCGCGCGCGTTCGACGTCACGGTCGCGACCGCCGCGGCCGGGGTCGGGCTGCAGGTCGACCTCGTCGACGCGTGGGCGGGGCAGGACGTGACCGGCCGTCCGACCGGCCCCGCCTGACCCGGCGGACGGCCGACCCCGTCCGTGCCGTCAGCGCCAGAGGACGGCGCGCTCCGTCGCGTCGTCGGCGACGACGCAGCCGACCACGAGCCCGGACCCGTTCACCGCGGTCAGGACGGTCGTCCCGTCGGCCGCCGCGACGAGCCGCATCGCACCCCCGCGGTCCTGCACGAACGCCTGCTGGCCCTGGCCCGTGGGCGAGATCGAGCCGATCGCGCGGCCGCGGTCGTTGACGTCCGTCACGGTGCCGAACCCGCCGCCGGCCGGGCTCATGTCGCTCACGGCGCCCGCGCGCGACCAGCGCACCGGCCGCATGTCGCCCGGGGCGGCGTACGCGTAGCCCGCGGCGCGACCGGCACCGTCGACGGCGGTCGCGAGGCTCGACCCCGTGCCGTCGCCGAGTCCCGGCAGCCGCACGAGCCGCCCGTCGGCCTCCCACCGCACGGCGTGCTGCGTGCCGTCGACCCACGCGGCGCCGACCACCTGCCCGCGGTCGTTGACGTCGTTGGCGTCCGTGCGCCCGCCCAGGCCCTCGAGCGGCGTCATGACGCCCCGGCGCCACCGGAATGCGACCGGTTCGCCGCCGAACGCCCCGGACGAGCCGACGAGCTCGCCGCGGTCGTTGAGGCCGGTGACGACGACGAACGTGTGGTCGGGGCTGAGCGGGTCGAGCAGCCACAGCCGGCGGCCGTCCCAGAAGGCGGCACGGCCGTCGACGTCGCCCGCGACCTGCCCCCGGTCGTTGATGAGCCGCGCGCCGGTCAGGCCCCCGGGCAGCGGTGACACCCGGCCACCGCGCACGACGTGCGTCGTGGTGACGACGACGCCGTGGTCATTGACGTCCCACGCGCACTCGTCCACGCCCAGGTCCACCAGCCCGGCCGGCCGGCGCGCCGCGACGTGCGCGGCGGCGGCGTCGCCCCCGGCCGCCTGCCGGACCAGCTGGTGCGCGACGCCCTCGACGGCGACGGTGCTGGTTGCGCTGCTGGTCGTGGTGCCGGTCGGTGCGGTGCCGGTCGGTGCGGCGGCCGCCGCCTCCGCGGCGGGGACCGTGACGGCCAGCGCGGCCGCGAGCACGGCGGTGACGAGTGCGGACATGGTGCCCCCCGGGGTCCTCGCCCACCCGCCCCTGGGGTGGGCCGCTACCGATGGTGCGCCCGGGACGAAGCGGGCACAACGGTCGGTGCCGGAGTTCACCCCGCGTCCGCCCCCGCGCCCGGCCGCTAGACTCGACGGCGGTCGTGACTGGCGCAGGTGGAGGCAACCACCGGGGAGCGGCCGCAGCAGCCTCGACCGTGCACCGCCCGCCTGGGTGCCCGGCGTCCTCGTTCGACGCTGCCTCCCGGGAGACGCCATGTCCGACGCGCCCACGCCCACCGCCGACGCCACGCGCCGCCCCGTGCGCCGCGCCCTGCTGTCCGTGTACGACAAGACCGGCCTGGTCGAGCTCGCCACCGCCCTGCACCGCGCCGGCGTGGAGCTCGTGTCGACCGGCTCCACGGCCGCCACGGTCGCCGCCGCGGGTGTCCCGGTGACCCGCGTCGAGGACCTCACGGGCTTCCCGGAGTGCCTCGACGGCCGCGTCAAGACGCTGCACCCCCGCGTGCACGCCGGCATCCTCGCGGACACCCGGCGCCCCGAGCACCTCGCCCAGCTGCAGGAGCTCGGCGTCGCGCCCTTCGAGCTCGTCGTGGTGAACCTGTACCCGTTCACGCAGACCGTCGCGTCCGGCGCCGACGTCGACGCGTGCGTCGAGCAGATCGACATCGGCGGCCCGTCGATGGTGCGCGCCGCCGCGAAGAACCACCCGAGCGTCGCGGTCGTCGTCGAGCCGTCCCGGTACGACGAGGTCGTCGCCGCGGTCGCCGCCGGCGGCTTCACGCTCGCCGAGCGCACGCGGCTCGCGGCGCAGGCGTTCGTGCACACGGCCACGTACGACGTGGCCGTCGCGTCGTGGATGGGCAGCGTCGCGACGACGACCGACGAGGTCGACGGCGTGAGCACGGGCTTCCCCGCGTGGGTCGGCGCGACGTGGGACCGGTCGGACGTCCTGCGCTACGGCGAGAACCCGCACCAGCGGGCGGCGCTGTACACCTCCGGGCACGGGCCCGGCGGGCTCGCGCAGGCGACCCAGCTGCACGGCAAGGCCATGAGCTACAACAACTACGTCGACGCCGACGCCGCGTGGCGGGCCGCGCACGACCACGACGCCCCGACGGTCGCGATCATCAAGCACGCCAACCCGTGCGGCATCGCCGTCGGCACCGACGTCGCCGACGCCCACGCCAAGGCGCACGCGTGCGACCCGGTGTCCGCGTTCGGCGGCGTCATCGCCACCAACCAGGTCGTCACGCGCGCCGCCGCCGAGCAGATCGCGCCCGTCTTCACCGAGGTCGTCGTGGCCCCGGGCTTCGACGACGACGCGCTCGCGGTGCTGCAGCAGAAGAAGAACGTGCGCCTGCTCGTCGTCGGCACGCCGCCCGCCGGTGGGGTCGAGATGCGCGCCGTGTCCGGCGGCCTGCTGCTGCAGTCGGTCGACCGGCTCGACGCGCCCGGCGACGACCCGTCGACGTGGACGCTCGCCGCCGGCGAGCCCGCGGACGAGGCGACGCTCGCGGACCTGCGGTTCGCGTGGCGCGCGGTGCGGGCCGTGAAGTCGAACGCGATCCTGCTCGCCCACGACGGCGCGTCGGTCGGCGTCGGCATGGGTCAGGTCAACCGCGTCGACTCGTGCCGCCTCGCGGTCGAGCGGGCCAACACGGGCGACGTCGAGCGCGCGCGCGGCGCCGTCGCGGCCTCCGACGCGTTCTTCCCGTTCGCCGACGGGCTCCAGGTGCTGCTCGACGCGGGCGTGCGCGCGGTCGTGCAGCCCGGCGGCTCGGTGCGTGACGAGGAGGTCGTCGCCGCCGCGGCGGCCGCCGGCGTGACGCTGTACCTGACGGGCACCCGCCACTTCGCGCACTGAGCGCGGGACGAGGGGGACCCGCCGGGCCGGCGGGTCCCCTTCGCCGTTCCGGCCGTGGTACGGGGGTGTCGTCCCGGGGCCGCGGCGGTCAGCGCCGGCGGACCAGCTCCGCGAGCGTCGACGCGCCGTCGAGCGGGACGACGGGCAGCTCCGGACCGCCGAGCAGGCGCCGGGCCGCGCCGACGTCGCGCGGACGGTCGACCGTGAGCGCGGCCGTCACCGCGCCGTCGGCGGCGCGGGTCCACAGCACCGACCAGCCGCCGTCGGCGGGGTCGCCCAGCACCGTGGGCGCGTCGTCGTCGCCCCGCAGGCCGAACATCGTGAGGTCGTGCCCGAGCTGCGTCGAGAAGACGTAGGGCGTGAGCTCCGCGCCGTCGTCGTCGACGCCCAGCAGCCGGCGCACGAGCACGTCCGGCCCGCGCAGCGCCTCTTCCCAGTGGCCGCCGGGCACCCAGCCGTGCCGGGCCGAGCGGCGGCGGGCGACGTCGCCCACGGCCAGGACGCCGTCGAGCGGTCCGTCGGGGCCGAGCACGCGGTACGCCTCGTCCACCGGCACGGCGCCACCGTCGAGCGGGAGCGCGCCGGCGAGCCACGCCGCGGCCGGGCGGGCGCCGACGGCCACGAGCACGACGTCCGCCGGCAGCACCGCGCCGTCGGCGAGCCGCACCGCACCGTCCTCGACGGCGGTCACCGCGGCGCGCGTGCGCAGGTCGACGCCCGCGGCCGCGTACCAGGGCACCGTCAGGGCGCCCACGCGGCTGCCGAGACCCGTCACGAGCGGGGCGTCCCTCGCCTCGACGACCGTCACGTGGTGCCCCGCCGCCGCGGCGACGCCCGCGACCTCGGCACCGACCCAGCCGGCGCCCACCACGACGAGCCGGCGCGGCCCGCCGTCCAGCGCGCCGCGCAGCCGGTCCGCGTCGGCCGCGGAGTGCAGCGTCAGCGCGGACGGCCACGCGGGGACGCGGACGGCGTGCGACCCCGTCGCGAGCACCACGCACGACGCGCGGTGCTCGCCGTCGTCGGTCACGACGGTGGCCCCGGGGCGGTCCCGGTCGAGGCGCAGGGCGCGCGCCGTGACGCCCAGGCGGACGTCGTCGGCGAGCCCGTGCAGGTCCAGCCCGAGCTCGTCGGTGAGCCACGCCGGCCCGGGGCGGTCCAGGAGGTGCTTGGACAGCGGCGGGCGGTCGTACGGCGGCACGTCCTCGGCGCCGAGCACCCGGATCCCGCCCGCGTAGCCGTGTGCGCGCAGCGCAGCCACCGTCTGCGCGCCGGCCAGGCCGGCACCCACGACGAGCACGTCCTCGGGGATCGGCGACGTGCGGCGTGATGTCGTCGGCGTGGTCACGCGCCCACGCTAGCCTTGGCGCGCACCTCGTCGGCCGTCGGAGGGAACGTCGCCATGACCACGTCGCGGCACGCGGGACCCCCGCTCGTCACGCCCCCGCACGGCCCGTCCTGGCCGTCCCGCCACACGGGCCCGGAGGCGGCCGGTCGCCCCGGCGCCGGCGCGCCGTCGGGTGCCCCCGCCCCGCCGCAGCTGCGGGGCGAGCCGCAGCTGCCGTTAGAGCGGGAGATGCTGGGCGAGCCGCCCGCCGCCGACGAGCCCCCCGCACCGGAGGTGCCGCCCGAGGAGCGCCCGCTCGACCCGCGGGCGATCGCGCGTGCCTCGCTCGCGGCGGGCCGCAACGCGTCCCTGTTCTGGACGATCGGCGGCGTCGCCGTCAGCGTCGGCGCCGCGTACGTGTGGGACGCCGCCGTCGGCGCGGCCGCGCTCGCGCTCCTGCTCCTCGTGCTCGCGGTCGCCCGTGCGGTCCTGCCGTCCCCGGGCCCGGCCGCCTTCGGCGTGCGGGCGAAGAGCCTCGACGTCGCGACGCTCGTGCTGGCCGCGGTGGCCCTGGCGACGCTCGCCTGGGTGGCCCCGACCGCCTGAGCGCCCGCTCGCGCCGGCCCCCGGCACGGCTGCGGCCCGACGTGGGACGAGCGTGCGCCCCGACCCCTCGGGGCCGGGACGCACGCTCGCGGTGGTGCGGGTGCGGGACGCGTCAGGCGCGGCGCTCCTCGGCGACCACGACGTCGTCCTCGACGACGTACGTCTCGTCCTCGCCGAAGAGCGAGTCCTCGGTCGGCTCGGTCGCGAACGCGCGGTAGACGAGCGCGGCGATCGCCGCGCCGAGCAGCGGGGCGGCCCAGAAGAGCCACACCTGCTCGAGCGCCCAGCTCTCCGAGAAGATGGCGGCGCCGAGCGAGCGGGCCGGGTTGAGCCCGCCGTTCGTCACCGGGTACGCGACGAGCAGGAGCGCGGCGTAGGAGAGGCCGACGGCGAACGGGACGTGCGCCTTGTGGGCGCGGCGGTCGGTCGCGCCGAGGATGACGCCGACGAGCACGGCCGTCAGGACGACCTCGACGAGCAGCGCCGACACGAGCGTGAACTCGGCCTGGTCGCCCGACAGGCGCGAGAGCGGGGAGTGCTCGTCGAAGCCGTTCGCCGCGCCGCTGAACAGGCCGCGGCGCGAGGTGTCGCCGGTCTGGCTGATGAGGGCCGGCAGGCCGGCGGGGATCGTCAGGTAGAGCACGGCCGCGGCGAGCGCCGCGCCGACGACCTGCGCGAGCCAGTAGGGGAGCAGGTCGCGGAACGGGGTGCGGCCGGCGAGGCACGCGCCGAACGTCACGGCCGGGTTGAAGTGGCCGCCCGAGACCGCCCCGAACGCGACGATGCTGGCGAGCAGCGCGA
Organism: Cellulomonas sp. NPDC057328; assembly: GCF_042667215.1. NCBI lineage: Bacteria > Bacillati > Actinomycetota > Actinomycetes > Micrococcales > Cellulomonadaceae > Cellulomonas > Cellulomonas sp. NPDC057328. The sequence goes on from NZ_JBHUZW010000054.1 coordinate 22,021, forward strand.
TGCCGAAGCCGAGCGCGATCGCCAGGCCGCCGCCCGCGTTGCTGAAGGTCGCGTACAGCGCGATGCCGACGCCCGTGAGGACGATGACGAACGAGCCGAGCGCCTCGGCCCCGAGCCGCGCGAGCAGTCCGGGCGCGGCCGTGACGACCGTGCCCGCCGGGACGACGTAGGCGTCCTCGTCCACCGCCGTGCCGACCGCCGTGGCGCCGGTCGTGCCACCGGTCGTGGCGCCGGCACCAGCACCGGCACCGGGCGTCGGGGCGGGGGCGGCCGTCGGCGCCTCGCCCGCGCCGGGGGCGGCGGGGACCGGCGTGCCGGCCGCGGCGGCGGGCACCGGGGCGTCGGCGGACGGGGTCGTGCCCTCGGGCTGCGAGGTGCCCTCGGGGAGGTCAGGCTTCTGCTGGGACATGTCGGTCCTGTCGGCTCGGGGTGACGGTGCCGCCGCCGACGTCCCGTCCCGCACCGGACGTGGCGGGCGCGCTGATCGGCGGCACGCGGATCGTGTGCGCGGGCCAGCATGCCAGTCCCGGCCCCCGGGGGCACCCGCCCGGACGGGTTCGCGACGTCCGGTTCGTCCCCCCGGCCCAGGTCTCTCGACGTCGAGTAACCTGGCTCCGACATCCCCGGCACACCCAGAGGCAGGACTCGCATGGCGAAGATCAAGGTCGTCGGCCCGGTCGTCGAGCTCGACGGCGACGAGATGACGCGCATCATCTGGCAGTTCATCAAGGACCGCCTGATCCACCCGTACCTCGACATCGACCTGCGCTACTACGACCTGTCGATCCAGAACCGCGACGCGACCGACGACCAGGTCACGATCGACGCCGCCCACGCCATCAAGGAGCACGGCGTCGGCGTCAAGTGCGCGACGATCACGCCGGACGAGGCGCGCGTCGAGGAGTTCGGCCTGAAGAAGATGTGGGTCTCGCCCAACGGCACGATCCGCAACATCCTCGGCGGCGTCGTCTTCCGCGAGCCGATCATCATCAGCAACATCCCGCGGCTGGTGCCGGGCTGGAACAAGCCGATCATCATCGGCCGTCACGCCCACGGCGACCAGTACAAGTCGACGAACTTCAAGGTGCCCGGCGCCGGCAAGATCACGATGACGTTCGAGCCGGCCGACGGCTCGGAGCCGCAGCAGTTCGAGGTCGTGACGATGCCCGAGGCGGGCGGCGTCGCGATGGGCATGTACAACTTCAACGAGTCGATCCGCGACTTCGCGCGCGCCTCGTTCGCGTACGGGCTGCAGCGCGGCTACCCCGTGTACCTGTCCACGAAGAACACGATCCTCAAGGCGTACGACGGCGCGTTCAAGGACATCTTCCAGGAGGTGTTCGACGCCGAGTACAAGGACCAGTTCGACGCGGCGGGCCTCACGTACGAGCACCGCCTGATCGACGACATGGTCGCCGCCGCGATGAAGTGGGAGGGCGGCTACGTCTGGGCGTGCAAGAACTACGACGGCGACGTCCAGTCCGACACCGTCGCGCAGGGCTTCGGCTCGCTCGGCCTCATGACGTCGGTCCTCATGACCCCGGACGGCACGACCGTCGAGGCGGAGGCCGCGCACGGCACCGTCACGCGCCACTACCGCCAGCACCAGCAGGGCAAGCCGACGTCGACGAACCCGATCGCGTCGATCTTCGCCTGGACCGGCGGCCTCAAGCACCGCGGCAAGCTGGACGGCACGCCCGAGGTCACGCAGTTCGCGGAGACGCTGGAGAAGGTCGTCGTCGAGACCGTCGAGAGCGGCAAGATGACGAAGGACCTCGCCTCGCTCGTCGGGCCCGACCAGGCCTGGCTGACGACCGAGGAGTTCCTCGCCGCGCTCGACGAGAACCTCGCCGCGCGCCTGGGCTGACCGGCCCCGCAGCACCACCGACGGCGCCCCTCCCACGGGACTGT
>NZ_JBHUZW010000055.1:0-23498 GCF_042667215.1 Cellulomonas sp. NPDC057328
GGACCCGGCCCGCGTGCGTGACGGGGCCGGGTCGCGGCGCGTCGCCCGGTCAGGCGTCGCCCTGCGGCGACGTCGCGTCCGTGCCGTGCTGCGTCAGCTCGCCGAGGAACTGGTGGCAGCGCTGCGCGCGCTCGGAGTCCTCCCGCATCACCTGCTCGAAGAACGCGGCGATCTCCTCCTTGCCCGCGTTGCGGGCGTCGCGCACGTACTGCCCGTAGTCGTGCCCCGCCTTGAGCGAGTGGTACTGCACGGAGATGAGGTCGAAGGTGACGTCGTCGAAGCCGGTCTCGCCTGTCGCCATGGGTGCCTCCCTGCGGTCGGCCCGCGCGGTGCGTCTCGCGCCGCGCGGGGCGGGTGCCTGCGCACGGCCCGTGCTGGACCGCGCGACGTCCACGCTACGAGCGCCGGCGCCCGCCGCAACCGGCGGCGGAGACGCGCGTCACACCTCGAACGTGTAGCCCATGCCGGGGCTGGTGAGGATGTGCCGCGGGTGCGACGGGTCGTCCTCGAGCTTGCGGCGCAGCTGGGCGGAGTAGACCCGGAGGTAGTGCGTCTCGTCGTGGTACGCCGGCCCCCACACCTCCTGCAGGAGCTGGCCGCGCGTGACGAGGCGGCCGCGGTGGCGGACGAGCACCTCGAGCATGGACCACTCGGTGGGCGTCAACCGCACCTCGGCGCCGTCCCGCAGGACCCGCCGGCGCGCGAGGTCGACGGTCAGGCGTCCGGCCTCGACGACGGCGTCGTCCGCGCCGTCCGTCCGGGCGCCCCGCCGCACCGCGGCGCGCAGGCGGGCCAGCAGCTCGTCCATCGCGAACGGCTTCGTCACGTAGTCGTCCGCACCCGCGTCGAGCGCCTCGACCTTGTCCTCGCCGTGCTGGCGCGCCGACAGCACGACGACCGGGACCTGCGTCCACCCGCGCAGGGCGCGGATGACGTCGACGCCGCCCATGTCGGGCAGGCCCAGGTCGAGCAGCACGACGTCCGGCAGGTGCTCGGCGGCGGCCGCGATGGCGGACGTGCCGTCCTGCGCGGTGCGCACGTCCCACCCGGAGGCGCGCAGCGTGATGGCGAGCGCCTGCGCGAGCCCGGGCTCGTCGTCGACGACGAGGACGCGCGCACCGGCGGCGCGCGGTGTCGGGTCGGCGGTCACGACGCCCACCCTGCCAGCCCGTCCCCGGACGACGTGGCCGCGGACGACCTGTCGGCTGGTGCCGCGAGCGGCACCTGCACGGCCATGGTCAGGCCTCCGCCCGGGGTGTCCTCGGCGGTGAGCCGCGCCCCGACCGCCCGGGCGAGACCGTCCGCGACGGCCAGCCCCAGGCCGAGCCCGCCGCCCGACGTGTCGCCGAGCCGCTGGAAGGGGGCGAACAGGTGCTCCTTCGCCGCGTCCGCCACGCCGGGGCCGGTGTCGACGACGCGCAGCACCACCTCGTGGCGCACCACGTCGGCCGTCACGGCCACGGGCGCGCCCGGCGGCGCGTACCGCACCGCGTTGGAGACGAGGTTCGCCACCACGCGCTCGAGCAGGCCGGGGTCCGTCGAGACGAGCGGCAGGTCCTCCGGCACCTGGAGCCGCACCTGCCCGGGCGCGTGCTGCTCGAGCGCGAGCGGCACGACCTCGTCGAGGCTCGTCGGGCGCAGCACGGCCCGCACCGCGCCGGTCTGCAGGCGCGAGAGGTCGAGGAGGTTGTCGATGAGGCGCTCGAGCCGGGCGGTGGCGTCGGCGAGCGTGCCGACGAGGTCGGTGCGGTCCTGCGCGCTCAGGTCGAGGTCGGCGGCGGTGAGGGCGTCGACGGAGGCGCGGATCGTGGCGAGCGGGGTGCGCAGGTCGTGCGACACGGCCGCGAGCAGGGCGGTCCGCGTGGCGTCGGCCTGCTCCAGCGCGGCCGCCTGCGCCGCCTGACCGCGCAGCCGCTCCTGCTCGAGCAGCACGCCGACCTGCGACGCGAACGCCTCGAGCACGCGTCGGTCGCCGGCCGCGAGCGTGCGGCCGGTGAGCGCGAGGACGCGGTGGTCGTCGACCGTGAGCACCGCGTCGGCGTCGTCCGGTGCGGCGGGCGGCGCCCCGCCGTCGGCGGCGATGGGCCGCCACCCGTCGTCGCCCCGCTCGAGCAGGGCGACCGACGCGAGCGTGAACGTCTCGCGCAGGCGGGCGACGAGCGCGGCGGCGGTGTCCTGCCCGGACAGCACGGACCGGGAGACGGCGGCGAGGGCGGACGCCTCGGCGCGGGCGCGGTAGGCCTCGGCGGTGCGTCGCGCCGCCAGGTCGACGACCGACGCGACGGCGGCCGCGACGAGCACGAACACCCCGAGGGCGAGCGCGTTCTCCGGGTCGGCGATCGTGAACCGCCCGGTCGGCCGCGTGAAGAACCAGTTCGCGAGCAGCTGCCCGAGCACCGCGCACGCGATCGCGGGCCACAGGCCGCCGACGAGCGCGACGACGACCGTGAGCGCGAGGTACAGCATCAGGTCGCTCGTCAGCCCGAGCACGTCGCGCATGCCGTCGAGCACGACCGTGAGCAGGAGCGGCCCGACCAGCCCGAGCAGCGCGCCGGTGACCCGGCGGCGGCGGGACAGCGGGGAGCGGCGCCGGCGCGTGCGGCCGCTCCCGCGTGCCTGCTCGTGCGTGACGAGGTGCACGTCGATGGAGCCCGCGAGCCGGGCCACCGATGTCGCGTGCGAGTCGGTGAGGACCTCGCGCCAGCGCGGCCGGCGCGAGAGCCCGACGACGACCATCGTCGCGTTGACGCCGCGCGCGAACTCGACGAGCGCGGTCGCGACGTCCTCGCCGACGACGGTGTGGAACGTGCCGCCGAGCTCCTCGACGAGCCGGCGCTGCTCCGCGAGGCGCGCCGGGCGGGCGCTCGGCAGGCCGTCCGTGGCGAGCACGTGCACGGCGAGCAGCTCGGAGCCGGCGGCGCGCTGCGCGATGCGGGCGCCGCGGCGCAGCAGCGTGTCGCTCTCCGGCCCACCCGTGACCGCCACGACGACGCGCTCGCGCGCCGGCCAGGACTGCTCGATGCGGTGGTCGCGGCGGTAGGTCGTCAGCGAGTCGTCGACGCGGTCCGCGAGCCACAGCAGCGCGAGCTCGCGCAGCGCCGTCAGGTTGCCGACGCGGAAGTACGAGGCGAGCGAGGCGTCGACCTGCTCGGCCCGGTACACGTTGCCGTGCGCGAGGCGGCGGCGCAGCGCCTCGGGCGGCAGGTCGACGAGCTGCACCTGGTCCGCCTCGCGCACGACCGCGTCGGGGACGGTCTCGCGCTGGCGGACGCCCGTGATGGCCTCGACGTCGTCGTTGAGCGACTCCAGGTGCTGCACGTTGACGGTGGTGAGCACGTCGACGCCCGCGGCGAGCAGGTCGTGCACGTCCTGCCAGCGCTTCGGGTGCCGCGAGCCGGGCGCGTTGGTGTGCGCGAGCTCGTCGACGAGGACCACCTGCGGCGCGCGCGCGAGCACGGCGTCGACGTCCAGCTCCTCGAGCGCGGCGCCGCGGTGCGCGACCGCGCGCCGCGGCACGACCTCCAGCCCGTCGAGCTGGTGCGCCGTGCCGCCGCGGCCGTGCGTCTCGACGAGCCCCACGACGACGTCGGTGCCGCGCGCGAGGCGTCGGTGCGCCTCGTCGAGCATCGCGTACGTCTTGCCGACGCCGGGCGCGGCGCCGAGGTACACGGTGAGCCGGCCGCGCCGGGGGCCGCGACGGGTGTCCGTCGCGGCCCCGGGGGCCGGTGCGGCCGTGGGCGGCTGCGCCGTGGGGGGAGTGCCGGGGTCGGACGTCACGAGGTCATTGTCCGCAGCGCCAGGTTGAGACGGAGGACGTTGACCCGCGGCTCGCCGAGGACCCCGAGGTCGCGGCCCACCGTGGTGCGGTCGACGAGCGCCGCGACGTCGGACGGCTCCAGGCCGTTCTCCCGCGCCACCCGCGCGACCTGCAGGTGCGCGTACGCGGGGGAGACGTCGGGGTCGAGGCCCGACGCGGAGCCCGTCAGCGCGTCCGGCGGGACGAGCGCCGGGTCCACGTCCTCGCGCGCCGCGACCTCCGCCCGGCGCTGCTCGACGGCCGCGAGCAGGTCCGGGCTCTCGGGGCCGAGGTTCGAGCCGGCCGACGCCAGCGTGTCGTACCCGTCGCCGGCCGCCGACGGCCGCGGCCGGAACCAGCCGTCGCCGTCCACCGCCTGGCCGACGAGCAGCGAGCCGACGGCCTCGTCGGGGTCGGTCGTGCGCGCGCCGTCGGCCGTGACGAGCGAGCCGCGCGCCTGCCACGGCAGCGCGACGGCGGCGACGCCCGTGACGGCGAGCGGGTACGCGACGCCGAGCACGACGGTCAGGGCGAGCAGGACGCGCAGGCCGGCGAGGGCGTGCCGCGCGAGGGCGGCGACGGTCGACCCGGCCGACGGGGCGCGGGTGGGCGTGGGGACGGTGGTCGTGGGCATCAGGCGATCCCGGGGAGGAGGAGGACGAGGAGGCGGTCGATGAGCGTGATCCCGACGAACGGGGCCACGAGGCCGCCGACGCCGTAGACCAGCAGGTTGCGCCGCAGCAGGGCGGACGCGGAGCCCGGCGTGTACCGGACGCCGCGCAGCGCGAGCGGCAGGAGGGCGACGATGACGAGCGCGTTGAACACGACCGCGGAGAGGATCGCCGACTCCGGGCTCGCGAGCCGCATGACGTTCAGCCCGTCGAGCTGCGGGAACGCCGTGACGAACATCGCCGGCAGGATCGCGAAGTACTTCGCGACGTCGTTGGCGATGGAGAACGTGGTCAGGGCGCCGCGGGTGATGAGCAGCTGCTTGCCGATCTCGACGACCTCGATGAGCTTGGTCGGGTCGGAGTCGAGGTCGACCATGTTCCCCGCCTCCTTGGCGGCGGTCGTGCCGGTGTTCATCGCGACGCCGACGTCGGCCTGCGCGAGCGCCGGCGCGTCGTTGGTCCCGTCGCCGGCCATCGCGACCAGGTGCCCGGCGGCCTGCTCGCGCCGGATGAGCGCGAGCTTGTCCTCCGGCGTCGCCTCGGCGAGCACGTCGTCGACGCCGGCCTCGGCGCCGATCGCCCGGGCCGTGAGCGGGTTGTCGCCCGTCACCATGACCGTGCGGATGCCCATGGCGCGCAGCGCGTCGAACCGGGCGCGCATGCCCGGCTTGACGACGTCCTTGAGGTGGATCACGCCGAGCACGCGGGCCGGGCCCGCGCCGCGGCGCTCCGCGACGACCAGCGGCGTGCCGCCGGAGGCCGAGATGGCGTCGACGGTCGCTGCCACGTCGTCGCCGAGGTGACCGCCGGTGCCGCGTACCCAGTGCCCGACCGCCGCGGCGGCGCCCTTGCGGACCTGCCGCGCGCCGCCGTCGAGGTCGATGCCGCTCATGCGGGTGGTCGCCGTGAACGGCACGAGGACGGACCCGACGAGCTCGCCGGTCGCGCGCTCGCGGAGCCCGAACCGCTCCTGGACGAGCACGAGGACGGAGCGTCCCTCGGGGGTCTCGTCGGCCATGGACGACAGCTGGGCGGCGTCCGCGAGGTCGGCGGCCTCGACGCCCGCGGCCGGCAGGAGGTCGGCGGCCTGGCGGTTGCCGAGCGTGATGGTGCCCGTCTTGTCGAGCAGCAGGACGCCGACGTCACCCGCGGCCTCGACCGCGCGGCCGGACATCGCGAGCACGTTGCGCCGCACGAGGCGGTCCATGCCGGCGATGCCGATGGCCGAGAGCAGGCCGCCGATCGTCGTCGGGATGAGGCAGACGAGGAGCGCGACCAGCACGACGAGCGGCTGCCGGGCGCCGGAGTACGCCGCGAAGGGCTGCAGCGTCACCACCGCCAGCAGGAACACGATCGTCAGCGCGCTGAGCAGCACGTGCAGCGCGACCTCGTTCGGCGTCCGCTGCCGGGAGGAGCCCTCGACGAGCGCGATCATCCGGTCGACGAACGTCCTCCCGGGCTCGGCGGTGACGCGCACGACGATCCGGTCGGACAGCACGACCGTGCCGCCCGTGACGGCGGAGCGGTCGCCGCCGGACTCGCGGATCACGGGCGCGGACTCGCCCGTGATCGCGGACTCGTCGACGCTCGCGACGCCCTCCACCACGTCGCCGTCGCCCGGGATCGTCTGCCCGGCCGTGACGACGACGAGGTCGCCGACGTGCAGCGACGAGGACGGGACCTCGGTGGTCGCGGCGTCGGCGAGCGACGCCGTCGGGTCGTCGACGCGGTGGGCGGTGGTCGTGCGCTGCGTCGCGCGCAGGCTCGCGGCCTGCGCGCGTCCGCGTCCCTCCGCGACGGACTCCGCGGTCGTCGCGGCGAGCACGGTGACCCACAGCCAGGCGGCCACGGACCACGCGAACAGCGACGGGTCGAGCACCGCCAGGACGGTCGTCGCGAGCGCGCCGACCTCGGTGACGAGCAGGACGGGCTCGCGGCGCAGGCGCCGCGGGTCGAGCCCGCGCAGGCCGCCGGGCAGGGCGCCGAGCAGCTGGCGGGGCGTCAGGCCGGTGCGCTGCGGCGCGGCGCCGCTGCGGGAGGCGGACGCCGTGGGCGCGGGGGCGGGGGACAGGGTGGTGCTCATGACAGCGACTCCACGACGGGGCCGAGGGACAGGACGGGGACGAACGTCAGCGCGACCACGACGAGCGTGACGGCGACGAGGAGGCCGACGAACAGGCGGTCGTGCGTCGGGAGCGTGCCGCGGCCGGCGGGCACCGTGCGCTGGGACGCGAGCCGCCCGGCGAGGGCGAGCGCGACCGCGATGGGCACGAACCGGCCGAGGAGCATGGCGACGCCCAGCAGCGTGTTCCAGAACGGTGTGCCGGACGTGAGCCCGCCGAACGCCGAGCCGTTGTTGTTCGCGGCCGACGTGACGGCGTAGAGCATCTCGGACAGCCCGTGCGGACCGGCCTCGTGCACGCCCGCGACGCCGGCCGGCACGGACGCGGCGAGCGCGGTGCCGAGCAGCACGAGCGCCGGCATCGTGAGCACGGAGAACGCGACGAGCGTGATCTCCTGCCGGCCGATCTTCTTGCCGAGGTACTCCGGCGTGCGGCCGACCATGAGGCCGGCGAGGAAGACGGTGAGGATCGCGAGCGTCAGTAGCCCGTACAGGCCGGTGCCGACGCCGCCGGGTGCCACCTCGCCGAGCAGCATGAGCAGCAGCGTCACGCCGCCGCCGGGAGCGGTGAGCGAGTCGTGCGTCGCGGCGACGGCGCCGGTCGACGTGCCCGTGGTGGACGCCGCGAACAGCGCCGACAGCGCCTCGCCGAACCGCACCTCCTTGCCCTCCATCGCGGCGCCGGCGGCCTGCGGGACGCTGCCCGGTCCCGCGAGCTCAGCCCACGTGAGCAGCGCGACCGCGCCGGCCCACAGCGTCGTCATCGTGGCGAGCACGGCCCAGCCCTGGCGGCGGTCGCCGACCATGAGCCCGAACGTGCGCGGCAGCGCGGACGGGATCAGGAGCAGGAGGACGACCTGGAGCGTCGCCGCCCACGGCGTCGGGCCCTCGAGCGGGTGCGCGGTGTTCGCGTTGAAGAAGCCGCCACCGTTCGTGCCGAGCTGCTTGATCGCCTCCTGCGACGCGACCGGACCGCCGAGGGCGTGCTGCGCGCCGCCGGTGAGCGTCGTCATCCCGGTCGGACCGGCGAGGTTCTGCACGACGCCCGCGACGACGAGCGCCAGCGCGCCCACGGCCGCGAGCGGCAGCAGGACCCGCACGCACCCGCGCACGAGGTCGGCCCAGAAGTTGCCGAGGCGCGCGTCGGTGCCGGCCCGCGCGAACCCGCGGACGAGCGCGACCGCGACGGCGAGGCCCACGGCGGCCGAGACGAAGTTCTGCACCGCGAGGCCTGTCGTCTGCAGCAGGTGCCCCGCCGCGGACTCGCCCGAGTACCACTGCCAGTTCGTGTTCGTCACGAAGGAGACGGCCGTGTTCCACGCACCCGCCGGGTCGAAGCCGGTGCGGTCGAGCGACCACGGCAGGTGCTCCTGCAGGCGGGCGAGCCCGTACAGCAGGACGATGCTCGCGCCCGAGAAGCCGAGCACCGACAGCAGGTAGGTGCTCCAGCGCTGCTCGGCGTCGGGGTCGACCCGCACCGCGCGGTAGAGCAGCCGCTCGCCGGCCAGGTGCCGGTCGGAGGTGAACACGCGCGCCATCCACGCCCCGAGCGGCAGGTGGGCGGCCGCCAGCACGAGGACGACGACGCCGACCTGCAGGACGGCGGCCGGGACGTCGCCGAGCCCGGTGGAGGTCGCCGCGGCGCCGACGGAGCCGCTCACCACGCCGCTCACCGACCCGCTCACCGGGCACCGCCGCGGACGAGGTCGACGACGAGGTACACGAGCAGCGCCGCGGCGACCACGGCGCCGGCGAGGTCCAGCCCGGTCAGGTCCGCGGGGCTCACGACCGGTCCGCCCGGCGGGCGACGAGGGCGACGGCGGTGAGCAGCACCGCCGTCAGGAGGAGGTAGGCCAGGTCGGCCATGGGGGGACGCACCTTCTTCCGCGGGTCGGAGCGCACCGCGGCGCGCGCCCGGCGTCCCGGTGCGGGACGCACCGCCAGGCTGGACCCGCCCCGGGCCGCCGACGCCGGCGTTGACGGACCCTTGACGCCCCGGCGCCGCGTCCTGGCGGAGCCCTGACGCGTCGCCGGCGTGCCCGCCGCCGGCGCGCCCGACGCGCGGCTCGCGCTCGCCTCCGGCCCCGGGCGCGGTCACGCCCGGCGGGCGGTCACGACGCGCGCGGCACCGCCTCCCCGCCGCCGACCCGCCCGCGCGCGTCGTGCGACACCGCGAGCACCCGGCGGACGACGTCGTCGCCCTCGACCGCCGACGCCATCACCTCGCCGACCTGCCGCCGCGCGACCGTCATCGACGCGGTGCCGTCGTCGTGCGCGACGTGCGCGGGCACCGCCACGTCGTCGTCCGTGAGGTTCACGGGCTGCACCTCGACCCAGTCGAGGCCGGACGCGTGCACCAGGTCCGCCTGCCGCTGCGTGTCCGCCATCTGCGGCGCGAGCAGCAGCGCGAACGCCAGCCGCCACGTGAGCGGCAGCCGCGCGCGGCTCGTCCCCACGCCGTACGACGTCTGCACGACGAGGCGCCGCACGCCGTGCCGGCGCATCGCGTCGACCACCACCGCGGTCCCGCGCGAGCGCACGTCCGCGGCCGTGCCCCGGGGCCCGCGCAGCCGCACCGCGAGCGCGTGCTCGCTGATGCCCAGCGTCACCACCACCGCGTCCTGCCCCGCGACGAGGGCGTCCACCGTCGCCGGGTCCGTCGCGTCGCCGTCGACGCCCCGCACGCGCGGACCGGCGAGCGTCGCGCCGTGCCGCGACAGCGCCGTCACCTCGTGCCCCGCCCGCACCAGCGCGGCCACCGCCGCGCGCCCGGACCCGCCCGTCGCACCCACCACCAGCACCCGCATGTCGACCTCCGTCGCCCCCGGGTCGTCGCCCGGACACGTCCATCCCAGCCGCCGGCCGGCGGACGCGGAATCGTCGGGCGTCCCGCGGGCATTGCCGATCGTCCAGAGCCGCGAGGAGGATGGGCGCGTGACGACGACCGCGCCCGCGCCGCCCGCCCGGCCCGCCGGCGGCCCCGGGCCGCTGGGCCCCGGCGGGCCGGGCCCGTGGGCGTCCGCCGACCCGGTCGGCGCCGCGCTGCACCGGCTGCGCGTCACCGGGCTCTTCTACTCGCGCACCGAGGCCGCCGCGCCGTGGGCGGTCGACATGCCCGCGCTGGGGGCGTGCGTGAGCTTCCACGTCGTCACGGCGGGGGAGTGCCACGTGGACGTCGACGGCACGTCCGTGCACCTGCGCGCGGGTGACCTCGCGCTGGTGCCGCACGGGCGCGGCCACGTGCTGCGCAGCGCCCCGGGCGTGCCGTCCCTGGGCCGGGTCGACACGCTGCCGCAGGAGTACGTCACCGACCAGTACTCGGTGCTGCGCCACGACGGCCCGGGACCGCGCACGCTGCTGGTCTGCGGCATCCTCGCGGTCGACGGACCCGCGTCCCGGCACCTGCTCGCGCTGCTGCCGCCCGTGGTGCACGTGCCCGCGGGGCGCTCGCCGTGGGTGGCCGACACGCTGCGGCTCATGACCGCCGAGGTGGAGCACGCGCGGCCCGGCGGCGAGGCGGTCACCACGCGCCTGGCCGACGTGCTCGTCGTGCAGGCGGTCCGGGCGTGGCTCGACACCCAGGACGACACCACCGGGTGGCTCGCCGCGCTGCGCGACCCGCACGTCGGGCGCGCCGTCGCCGCCGTGCACGCCGACCCGGCGGCGCCGTGGACCGTCGCCGCGCTGGCCCGGCACGCCGCCCTGTCCCGGTCCGCCTTCGCCGAGCGCTTCACCGCCGTCGCCGGCGTGCCCGCGATGACCTACGTGACCCGCTGGCGCATGCACGTCGCCGAGGACCGCCTGCGCCAGGGCGACACCGTCGCGCGCGTCGCCGCCGCGACCGGGTACGAGTCCGAGGCCGCCTTCAGCCGCGCGTTCTCCCGCGAGACCGGGCGCCCGCCCGGCGCGGTGCGGCGCGCCGCCGCCGGTGCCCCCTGAGGCGACGACCCGCCGCGCGCCGGCGACCCGACCCGCCCACCCGGATGCACCGCGCGCCGCCCTGACCCACGCTGGACGGGTGCCGAACCGACTCGCCGCCGCCACCAGCCCGTACCTCCTCCAGCACGCCGACAACCCCGTCGACTGGTGGGAGTGGGGCGACGACGCGTTCGCCGAGGCCCGCCGCCGGGACGTGCCGCTGCTCGTCTCCGTCGGGTACGCCGCCTGCCACTGGTGCCACGTCATGGCGCACGAGTCCTTCGAGGACCCGGCGACCGCCGCCTTCATGAACGAGCACTTCGTCTGCGTGAAGGTCGACCGCGAGGAACGCCCCGACGTCGACGCCGTCTACATGTCCGCCACGCAGGCGATGACCGGCAGCGGCGGCTGGCCCATGACCGTCTTCACGACCCCCGACGGCCGGCCCTTCTTCTGCGGCACGTACTTCCCGCCCCGCCGGGTGCAGCAGATGCCGTCCTTCCCGGAGGTGCTCGCCGCGCTCGCGGCGGCCTGGCGCACCCGTCGCGACGAGGTCGTCGGCAGCGCCGCGGGCATCGCCGACGCCCTCGGCCGCCGGCCGCCGGCCGGTGCCGACGGCCCCGACCTCGTCGACGAGCGCGTCGTCGCCCGCGCCCTCGGCGCGCTCGGCGCCACCTACGACGAGCGGGACGGCGGGTTCGGCGGAGCACCCAAGTTCCCGCCGTCGATGGTCCTCGAGTGGCTGCTGCGCCACCACGCGCGCACCGGTGACGCGGACGCCCTCGCCATGGCCCGCCGCACGCTCGACGCCATGGCCCGCGGCGGCATGTACGACCAGCTCGCCGGCGGGTACGCCCGCTACGCCGTCGACGCGACGTGGACCGTGCCGCACTTCGAGAAGATGCTGTACGACAACGCGCTGCTCCTGCGGGTGCACCTGCACGCGTGGCGCCTGACGGGCGACCCCCTCGACCGCCGCGTCGCCGCGGAGACCGCCGACTGGCTCCTCGCCGAGCTCCGCACCCCCGAGGGCGGGTTCGCCTCCGCGCTCGACGCCGACAGCGAGGGCCGCGAGGGGGCCTTCTACGTGTGGACGCCCGCGCAGCTGCGCGAGGTGCTGGGCGAGGACGACGGGGCCTGGGCGGCGGACGCGCTGGGCGTCACGGACGCCGGCACGTTCGAGCACGGCGCCTCCGTGCTGCAGCGGCAGGCCGAGCCGGACGACCTCGCGCGGTTCGACGCCGTGCGTGCCCGCCTGCGCGAGGCGCGCGAGCGGCGGCCCCGGCCGGCCCGCGACGACAAGGTCGTCTCCGCCTGGAACGGCCTCGCCGTCGCCGCCCTCGCGGAGGCGGGCGCGCTCCTCGACCGCCCCGACTGGGTCGACGCGGCCCGGCGCTGCGCGCGCCTGCTCGCCGACCTGCACACCCGGTCCGCGCCCCACGGCGACCGGCTCGTCCGCACGTCCCGCGACGGCGTCGCCGGTGGAGCGCCCGGCGTGCTCGAGGACTACGCCGACGTCGCCGAGGGGTACCTCGCGCTGTCCGCCGTCACGGGCGAGGCGGAGTGGTCGGCACGCGCGCGCCGCCTCCTCGCCACGGTCCTCGCGCACTTCCCCGACGGGGAGGGCGGGTTCTACGACACGGCCGACGACGAGACCGACGCGGTGCTCGGCGCGCTGCGCCGCCCCCAGGACCCGACGGACGGCCCCACGCCGGGCGGCCAGCCGGCCGCCGCGGCCGCGCTCGTGACGCTCGCCGCGGCCACGGGCTCCCTCGAGCACCGCGAGGCCGCCGTCGCCGCGCTGCGCGTGCCGCTGCAGCTGGCGGTGCGCTACCCGCGCGCCGCGGGGTGGGCGCTCGCGGCCGCCGAGGCCCTGCTCGACGGGCCGCGTGAGGTCGCGGTCGTGGGCCCGCCCGACGACGCCGGGACGCGCGCGCTGCACCGCGCGGCGCTCGCGTCGGCGGCCCCCGGCCTCGTCGTCGCCCTCGGCGACCCGGCCGACCTGCCGGACGACGCGCCCGAGCTCCTGCGCGACCGGCCCCTCGTCGACGGCCGCCCCGCCGCGTACGTGTGCCGGGGCTTCGTCTGCGAGCGGCCGACGACCGACCCGGCGGAGCTGGCGCGCGCCCTCCGAGGCTGACGGCACCGCGGGACCGGCGCGGACGCACGACGGCCCGGCACCCTCCGCGGAGGGGCCGGGCCGGTCGGCGTGCGGGGTGGTCAGACGGTCGGCGTGCCGCCCTCCACCGAGCCGCGCCAGGCACCGGTCTCGGTGCCGCGGCTCTCGATGAACTCCTTGAACCGCTCGACGTCCTTCTTCACCTGGCGGTCGTCCGCGCCGACGGCGGCGCCGACCTTCTCCACCAGGGAGTCCGCCTCCCAGTCGATCTTCACGGTGACGCGGGTCGACGTGGGGCCCAGCTGCTGGAACGACACGTGGCCCGCGTGGGACGTGCCGTCCACGCTGCGCCACGCGACGACCTGGTCGGGCTCCTGCTCGACGATCTGGGCGTCGAACTCGCGGTCGACACCCCCGATCGAGGTCTTCCAGTGGGTCATCGTGTCGCTGATCTGCGTGATCTGCTCGACACCGTTCATGAAGTGCGGGAAGTCCTCGAACTGCGTCCACTGGTCGTACGCGGTGCGCACGGGGACGTCGACGTCGATCGTCTGCTCGATCGTGGGCATGCCGTCTCCTCCTGAGGTGATCGGGGATCGTGCGTGATCCACGCTAGGTCCGGGCGCCGCGGTCCGCGCGTCGAGCGGGCGCCGACCCGGGCTCCGCTCAGGGGGCGCTCAGGAGCTCGACCCCGCGGCGCCGGTGCCGGCACGGTCCTCGACGGGCGTGGCGCTCGAGCTGCGGCGCGTCACGAGGTACAGGACGACGCCCACCGCGAGCAGGACGCCGGCGAGCAGCCAGTGCCGCGCCTCCTGCTGCGTCAGGAGGCCGAGGCACGTGCCGATCGCGAGCACCGGCAGGGCGGTCCACGCGCGGAAGTGCGGGTGCTCGACGCGGTCGCGCCGCAGCACCAGCACGGCGAGGTTCGTGCTGAGGAACACGAACAGCAGCAGCAGCACCACCGTCGACGCGAGGTCCTCGAGCGAGCCGGTCATGGTGAGCAGCATCGCCACGAGCGTCGTGACGACGATCGCCACGACGGGCGTGCGCCGGTTCGGTAGCACGCGGACCAGGGGCCGGGGGAGCAGGCCCTCCTCGGCCATGCCGTAGGCGAGGCGGCTCGACATGATCATCGTCAGCAGGGCGCCGTTCGCGACGGCGATGAGGGCGACCACCGAGAACAGCTCGACCGGCACGCCGCCGGCGGCGCGCACCACCTCGAGGAGGGGCCCGCTCGACGCGGAGAGGTCCTCAGGCGCCACCACGGCCGGCGCGACGACGCCGACGAGCAGGTAGACGACGCCGGCGGTGACCAGCGCGCCGAACAGCGCGCGCGGGTAGACGCGGCGGACGTCCCGCACCTCCTCGGCGACGTTCGCCGAGGTCTCGAAGCCGACGAACGAGTAGAACGCGATGAGGGCGCCGCCGAGCGTCGCCGCAGCCACGGAGGTCCCCTCCGGCAGCTCCAGGAGCCGCGACGGGTCACCCTCGCCCCGGCCGAGCACGACCGCGCCGAGCACGACGACGAGCACCAGGCCGCTGACCTCGACCGCCGTCATGACGAGGTTCGCCCGCATCGACTCCTTGATGCCGCGCGCGTTGAGCAGGGCCACGAGGGCGAGGAACACGATCGCCGCCGGGACAGCCGGGACGTCGAGGAAGACGCCGAGGTAGTCGCCCGCGAACGCGAGCGACAGGCCCGCCGCCGAGGTCACGCCCGCGGCGAGCATGGCGTAGCCGACGAGGAACGACACGAGCGGGCGCCGGAACGCACGCTGCGCGTAGACGGCCGAGCCGCCGGCCTGCGGGTACTTGGTCACGAGCTCGGCGTAGGACGCGGCCGTCAGCAGCGCCATGACGAGCGCGACGAGCAGGGGCAGCCAGACCATGCCGCCGGCCTCGTCGGCCATCACCCCGACCAGCGCGTACACCCCGGCGCCGAGCACGTCGCCGAGGATGAAGAGGAACAGGAGCGGCCCGGTGACGGACCGCCGCAGGCGGGTGGGCGCCTCGGCGCCGCTGTCGGTGCTGGTCACCCGCCCGAGTATCGAGGCGGACGGCCCGTCGCGCGCGCCGGGCGCCGCGGGTCGTGCCGGCGGGCCGCGGCGTACGCCGGCAGGCGCAGCGCGGCGGCCCAGCCGTACGTCCGGTACGGCGCCGGCACGTGCAGGACCGGGTCGAACCGCAGGTCGAGGTCGGGGACGACCTCGTCCGCGACCAGCCGGCCGCACCGCTGCCACGGCCCGCCGGCGCGTGCCGACATCAGCACGAGGTCGACGCGCAGGTCCGGCCGGTCGGTGTCCCCGCGGGCGCCCGGCACGGGCACGGCACCGAGCACGACGGGCCCGTCGGCGGTGCGGAACGGCATGAGCGAGCCCATCGGGCCGCCCCACGGGCTCGTCCGGGGCGCGAGGAGGAACCGCGTGACGCGGCCCGTGCCCGTGCCGGACAGCAGCAGGTCCTGCGGACGCCCGTCGACCTCCCACCGCACCGCGACGCCGTGCACGTCCGGCAGCCCCGGCGGCAGACCCGCCGAGCGGGACACGCGTACGAGCGCCGGTCCGGCGTAGCGCAGCTCGCCCCCGGGCGCGTCGGGGTCGTCACCGAGACGCAGCGTCCCGCGGAGGACGGTGCCGCGCGGGTGCAGCGGGCGGCCGCGGCGCAGCGCGGCGAGCGGGCCGAACAGCGTCGCCAGGAGACCGCCGGCGACACGGGCGGGCAGGGGACCGTCGGGCACGGGCACGGGCACTCCCTCGACATGGGCGGGTGGACGCGCCGCACCCGGGGGCGCGGCGCGGGTCCAGCATGGCGAGGGTGCGGCCGGGGCGCGCGGCGGGCACCCGTCGCCGCGTACGACCCGCCGTCCACCGCCCGCCGCCGTTCTCGCGCCGACCCGCCGGTGGCGGCGCTCCTCCGACCGCCGCCGGCAGCGCCGGCGGACGGGTCGCAGACGTCGCACTCTCCGTGCGGTGCCGTCCCGGTGCAGGCTCTGCCGCCGCAGCCGGGCGGCGTCAACGGCCCGAGCGGACCGGCTCCGGACGGGCGTACTCCTCGACCTCGCCGCCCGCCACGCCGCGCAGCACGCCGGTGCCCCGCGCGACGTCGCGGTCGCCCCGTGCGCGGGTGACGTCGGACCGGCTGGCCGCGGCGACCAGCCGGAGCACGCCTCCGCGGACGACGAGCGCCGCACCGAGCGCGGTGAGGTGCAGGCGCACGACGGCACCCGCCCGCACCCCGTGCGCCAGGGTGAGGTGCACGGCGCTCCACGTGCAGCCGGTGCGGTGCTCGCGCGCGAGCACCCACGCGCGGGTCGCGCGCTGGGGCGGCACGGGGTCGAGCACGAGGGCGTCCTCGCACCAGCGGATCGTCCCCCCGGCTGCGGTGAGCGCGTGCGTGAGCATGGTGTCCTCACCGCCCGTCAGGCCGAAGCGCTCGTCGAAGCGCAGACCCCGGTCCCGCAGCCGGTCGAGGTCGAACAGCAGGTTGTGCGTCGCCGCCGCGGGGACCGTGGCGCCGTGCGTCCGCCCCGGACGCGGCAGGAAGAACCCCGACGCGCGCACCCACGCGTCGACCGGCGGCGCCAGCACCTTGCGGCTCGGGCCGGCGACCGCGTCCGCGCCGGTGCGCTCCCACATCGCGACGAGCGCGGCGAGCCACCCCGGCTGCGGCACCTCGTCGTCGTCGACGAACACCACCGCCCGCGCGCCGACGTCCGCCGCGGCGTCGAGCGCCCGGTTCCGGACCGCCGCGAGCCCGGGCCGCGGCTCCCGCACGTAGTCGATGCCGAGCCCGGCGACCGCCTCGGCCACCGCGCGCGCACCGCCGTCGGGGTCGTTGTCGACGACGAGCACGCGGGCCGGCGGCCGCACGTCGTCCACCTGCCGCAGCAGCGCGTCGAGGAGCGCGGCCAGCTGGAGCGGGCGCCGGTAGGTGGCCACCGCGACGACCACAGGAGTGCCCACGCACCACCACCTCGCCCCCTCGCGACGGGGCTGCGCAGCCGCCCCCGGCGCGCTCACCCTAGGAGGACGGACGTCCGACCGGACAGTCGCGAAACGGTGGTATGTCCTGATTTCACCCGGTCGTCGTCGCCGGTTCGTGCGGTGCCGCCCGTAGGTTGCCGTGCAGTGCAGCCCGTGGGCGGACGGTGGGCCGAGCCGGCCGCGGGGGTCCCGGCGGTCGCGACGACGGCGGCGGAGGGGGAGCCCGTGACGGAGCCGGTGCGGCGGCGCGGGGCGGCGGCCCACGCGAGGCGCCCGCTGGACGGCCTCGCCGTGGTCGTCGTCAGCTACGGCTCGTCGGACCTGGTCGCGGCCGGGGTGCCGACCGGTCTGACGGCAGCCGGCGCGCACGTCGTGGTCGTCGACAACGACTCGGGGCCCGCCGAGCGGCGCGCCGCCGCGGCGCTCGCCGCGGACCGGGGCTGGTCGCTCGTGCCGTCCCCGAACGACGGGTTCGGCGCCGGCTGCAACCGGGGCGTCGCGGCGGCGCGCGCCGCAGGGTGCGACGTCGTGCTGCTGCTCAACCCCGACGCGACGCTCACCGTCGACGACGCCCGTGCGCTGCACGAGCACGTGCGGCGGCACCCCGGCGACCTGGTCAGCCCCGTCGTCGTCGTGCCGTCCGGCCGCGAGTCGTTCGTCGGCGCGGTCGTCGACGTCGCGGCCGGCCGGACGCGTCGCCCCCGTCCCGGGGACGGCCCGGGCGTGCGCCCCTGGTTGACGGGCGCGTGCCTCGCGCTGCACGTCGACACCTACACGGCGATCGGGGGCTTCGACGAGCGGTACTTCCTCTACTGGGAGGACGTCGACCTGTCGTGGCGGGCGGCCGCGAGCGGCGCGCGCCTGGTCGTGCGGGACGACCTGCGCGTCGTGCACACCGTCGGCGGCACCCAGGGCGGCGGCGTCTCGCCGCTGTACTGCTACTGGAACTGCCGCAACCGGATGCTGTTCGCCGCGCTGCACCTCCCGCCGCGCGACCGCCGGCGCTGGGCCGTGCGCAGCGCCGCGTACGCGCTCGAGGTGGTGCTGCGCGCGTCGCCGCGGGTCGCCGTCCGGTCGCCGCGCGCGGCGGTCGCCGCCGTCCGCGGCACCGTCGCCGGCCTGCTCGTCGCACGTCGGACGGGGCGCGACCGCCGTGCCGGCCGCGGCCGGCACGGCTGAGGGCCGGAGCAGGAGCCCGCGCGCCTGCGGCCCGTCGGGAGGGGCGCCGTCGGGGCGTCGGCGCGCCGGTCACGCACCCTCGTCGCGGCGGTGCGCTCCGTCGTCCCGACGCGCCGCGTCGTCGCGCGCGCTCGAGGGCCCACCCGACGCGTCCGCTGCGCCGAACCACGCCGCGCGGCGCAGGACGTCGACGTCGTTCGCGAGCGCGTCGGGATCGGTGTTCGTGAGGAGGACCGCGGCGCCGAGCCGGCCGTCCGCGTCGGCGTTGCCGTCGCGTCCTGCCCGACGCACGTGCACCTCGACGTCGCTCCCGATGCCTCGGACGGCCTCCGGGGTGCCGACCCAGCGCTGACCGGGCATCACCGGCAGCCACAGCCAGGCGGCGTGCCGTCCGCGCGAGTGGTCCGGCTCCGGGACGGGCAGCCCCGCCTGGAGCTGCAGGTGCGCCACCTCGAGCTGCACTCCGGCGTGCACGCGCGCGAGCTCCGAGACGGACGCACCGGGAGCGCGTGCGGCGGTCTCCAGCACGACGAGCCGGCCGTCGGGCGTCGTCGCGAACTCCGTGTGCACGACGAACTCGCCGTCCGACCCGAGTGCGTCCACGACGCGCCCGTTCAGCTCGTGCGCCGCCACGGCCTGCGGGGTGTCGGCGGGCAGCGTCCACCCGCCCAGCACCCGGCCGCGGTCGAGCCCGAGCAGGGGCCCCAGGTAGCGCCCGACCTGGACGGGGCGGACCTCGCCCCGCCGCACCAGCGCGTTCACGTGGCCGAGCGGCCCGGCCACGAACTCGTCGACCTGCCACCCTGTCTCGCCGTCGTGCCGGGCCAGCCACCCGAGGACCGCCTCGACGTCGGCCAGCACCTCGACGCCGCGCGAGTTCGCCTCGCGACGCGGCTTCACGACGGCGGGCAGCCCGACGGCCGCGACGACACGATCCGCGACGGCGGGGCCCGACGTGACGACGGGTTCGAAGCTCATGTGCCGCGGGACCGGGACGCCTGCGGCCTCGAGCCGACGCTTCATGAGCACCTTGTCGCGGTACCCCTCGAGGTGCGCGGGGTGCCGTGCGGGCAGGCCCGTCGCCGCCCGCAGCCGCGCACACTCGACGACGCAGTACTCGTCGTTGCTGACGACCTCCGCGGGCTGCGCGGACCGCACGACGGACTCCCACTCCTCGCGTCCCGCGTGCAGGACCTGCCCGAGCGACGCGTCGACGTCCTCGCGGAGCACGGTCGCGGGGTCGGCGTCGGTGAGGACGACGACCTCGAACCGGTCGCGCGGGAAGGCGGCGGCCGGGTCCGTCGTGAGTGGCTGGCGCGAATGGAGCACGAGAACGCGCCGGCGGGCGTCCGCCGACCCCGTCGACGTCTCAGGCACCGCTGCCGCCCGACGACGGCACCGACGACCGACCGGCGGCGAGCACGCGGACGCGGTGGGGACGTTCCAAGACGCCAGGACCGCTGCGCGAGGTCTCGTGCGGCGAGGGACGCCCGGTCGACACGTGGCGCACGGGGTGGTCGGCGAGGAGCGGCACGGCGACATCCTTCCCGCCCGGCCCACGGCAGGCCAGCACCCGACGTGCCCGGGGTCTGGACGGGCGCGGCGCGGTCGGAGGAGGCTGGGCGTGGCGCGTCCGGCGTCGACGCCGGGCGGTCGACCACCAGGGGGCCTGCCATGACCGCGTCCACGACCGTCGACACCATCCCCGTCGTCCCCGGCGCACCGGTCATCGGGAGCGTCAAGGAGCTCGCGACCGACCCCGCCGCGTTCTTCGTGCGGTGCTACGCCGAGCACGGCCCGGTGTTCCGCGTGCGCGCGCTGCGACGCACCCTCACCGTGCTCGCCGGCCCGGAGCTCGCGCGGTGGATGGGCTCGCGCGAGGGGCAGGCGAACCTGCGGTCCGCCGAGGTGTGGCAAGGGCTCGTCGACGAGTACGGCGCGACCCGCACCCTCACGGGCGTCGACGGTCCGGAGCACCGGCGCCTGCGCGAGGTCATGCGGCACGGGTACTCGCGCGAGGCGCTCGACGGCCGGTTCGACGAGCTCGTCGCGATCACCGACGAGTGCCTCGATCGCGCGTGGCGGCCCGGGACCACGGTGCCGGTCGTCGAGGCGCTGCAGTTCCTCGTGACCAGCCAGCTCGGGACGATGCTGACCGGCACCGTCCCGACCGAGTACGTGCGTGACATCCGGACGACGATCCTCTACATCCTCAACGCGCTCGTCACGCGCCAGCGCCCGGAGATCATCCTGCGCAGCCCCGTGTACCGGCGCTCGCGCACGCGGGTCCAGGAGCTCGGCGAGGAGATGATCCGCGCGCACCGGGCGCAGGGCCCCCGCGCCGACGGCCGGCGGACGCTCGTCGACGACCTGATGGACGCCCACGACGCCGACCCGGGTCTCGTCGCGGCGAACGACCTCGTGCTGGCGCTGACCGGGCCGTACGTCGCGGGGCTGGACACGGTCGCGAACACTCTCGGGTGCCTCCTGCACGCCGTGCTCGCGCACCCCGACGTGCTCGCACGGGTCCGCGCCGAGGCCGACGAGGTCTTCGCCTCCGGCCCGCTCACCGAGGCGTCGCTCGAGCGCCTCACCGCGACCAACGGCGCCGTCATGGAGACCATGCGCCTGTACCCGATCGCCGTCGCGCAGCCGCGCGTGGCCAACCGCGACTTCACGTACGCCGGGCACCTGATCCGGGAGGGCGAGCCGGTGTACTGCGCGGTCACCGTGCCGCACTTCCTGCCCGAGCTGTTCCCCGACCCGCTGCGCTTCGACGTCGACCGGTACGGGGCCGAGCGCCGCGAGCACGCGACCCCGGGGGCGTACGCGCCGTTCGGCAAGGGACCGCACACCTGCCTCGGCAAGGGCATCGCCGACGCGCTCATGACGCTCACCGCCGCGCGCGTCTTCCACCGGCTCGACCTCGCCCTCGGGCCGCGTGACGTGGTGCTGCGGCGGCGGGCCGCACCGACGCCGGGGCCCGTGGGGAGCTTCCGGGTGCGCGTCGTGGGGGAGCGGCGGAGCCGCGCGGCAGGGTGACGTCCGCCACGTCCAGGGTCGGTCGTCGGCCGGCGCTGCGTCTGCACCGTCCGGACGATCGCGGTGCCCGGACAGCAGAGAAGCCGCCCCGGATCTCTCCGTGACGGCTTCGGACCTGCTGTCGTGCTGGTGGGCGATACTGGGTTCGAACCAGTGACCTCTTCCGTGTCAGGGAAGCGCGCTACCGCTGCGCCAATCGCCCGCTGGGGGAGTTGCTACGAGGTGGAGACGGGATTCGAACCCGTGTGTACGGCTTTGCAGGCCGCTGCCTCGCCTCTCGGCCACTCCACCGGTGGAACCGGAGTCCACAACGGCTGGGAAGCCGGCGGATGATCCTCCGAGCGGACGACGGGATTCGAACCCGCGACCCTCACCTTGGCAAGGTGATGCTCTACCACTGAGCCACGTCCGCACATCTCCGTCCCGCCGTTTCCGGCGTTCCGGGGTGCGTCGAAGACTCTAGACCAGGTTCGACGCCGGAGTCCAACCGGCTCCGATGTGCCCTGGACCACGTCCCGGGTGACGCCCGGTGGGCGCCCGGACGAACCCCCGTGGAACGGTCACCGACGCGTCCGTGCAGGCAGGGGCCTTCCGGCGCCGGACGCGGCGGCCTCGCGCACCCCGTCGTCGGTAGGTTGTGGCCGTGCCCGCGACCCCTGCCCCGCGCCCCGGGCGGGCCTGGTTCGCGGGCGTGCGGGCGAGCGGCGTCGTCGAGCACGCGGACGTGCGCGCGGACCCCACGGCGCTCGCGACGCCGGGCTGGTGGGCGCTCGTCGGCACGTTCGAGGGCCGCGTGGACGCGTGGCGGTTCGCCGACGTCGTGACGGGCCCGGACGCCGCCGGACCGGCGGGCGACGCCTCCGCGTGGATCGGACCGCCGGCCGACGCGTGGCGCTCCTCGCTCGACCGGGACGCCTACGTGACCGCGGTGGAGCGCGTGCGCGCCCACGTGCGCGAGGGCGACGTCTACCAGGCCAACCTCTGCCGCGTCCTCGCCGCCCCGCTGGCCGGGCGCGGGGGCGAGCCGGACGCCGGCGCGCTGGCGGCCCGGCTCGCCGCCGGCAACCCCGCCCCGTACGCGGGCGGCGTGCACGTGCCGGCCGGGGGAGCGGACCCCGGCTGCTGGGTCGTCACGGCCTCGCCCGAGCTGTACCTGCGCCTCGCCGGCGACGAGCTCACGTCCGCGCCCATCAAGGGCACGGCCGTGACGCCCGACGGCCTCACGGCCAAGGACCGCGCCGAGAACGTCATGATCACCGACCTCGTGCGCAACGACCTGCAGCGCGTGTGCCGGCCCGGCACCGTGCGCGTCACGCACCTGCTCGACGTCGAGGAGCACCCCGGCCTGGTGCACCTGGTGTCCACGGTCGCCGGCACGCTCGAGCACGACGTGCGCACGGCGCCCGACCTCGTGGCACGCGTGCTGGACGCGACGTACCCGCCCGGGTCGGTGTCGGGCGCCCCGAAGAGCTCGGCCCTGCGCCTCATCGACGCCCTCGAGACGGTGCCGCGCGGTCCGTACTGCGGGCTGGTCGGGTGGGTGCGGGTGGGCGAGGACGGCGAGGTGCGCGCCGAGCTGGCGGTGGCCATCCGGACGTTCTGGTGGGCGGACGGCGTCCTGCGGTTCGGCACGGGCGCCGGCATCACGTGGCACAGTGACCCGGGGCGCGAGTGGGCCGAGACGGAGCTCAAGGCGGCGCGGCTCGTCGGGCTCGCCTCGGGCCCTGCCGACGCCGGGCAGCCGGTGGGAGGATGACGGCGTGGAGCACGTGATCTGGGTCGACGGCCGCCTGCACGGACCGGACGACCGCGTCCTGACCGCCGTCGACCACGGCGTCACCGTGGGCGACGGCGTCTTCGAGACGTGCGCCGTGTACGGGGGGCGCGCGTTCGCCCTCACGCGCCACCTCGCGCGGCTCGAGCGCTCGGCGCAGGGCCTGGGCCTGCCGCCGCTGCCCGTCGACGCGATCCGGGCCGCCGTCGACGAGACGCTCGCCGCGGCCGGTCCGGACGCCGGGCGGCTGCGCATCACCGTCACGGGCGGGCCGGGCCCCATGGGCTCGCACCGTGCGGCACCGGACACGCAGCGGCCGACCGTCGTGGTCGTCGCGGGGCCGGCGGCGCGGGCGGAGACGTCCCGTGCGGTGCGCGTCCCGTGGGTGCGCAACGAGCGCTCCGCCGTCGCCGGCCTGAAGACGACCTCCTACGCGGAGAACGTGGTCGCGCTCGCGCGGGCGTACGCCGCCGGTGCCGATGAGGCGCTCCTGGCGAACACGCGGGGGGACCTCTGCGAGGGCACCGGCTCGAACGTGTTCGTCGAGGTCGGCGGGGAGCTCCTGACG
Source organism: Cellulomonas sp. NPDC057328 (assembly GCF_042667215.1). NCBI lineage: Bacteria > Bacillati > Actinomycetota > Actinomycetes > Micrococcales > Cellulomonadaceae > Cellulomonas > Cellulomonas sp. NPDC057328. Next base: position 23,173 of record NZ_JBHUZW010000055.1, read on the forward strand.
CCGGCGCTCGCGACGGGCTGCCTCGCCGGCATCACGCGCGAGCTGCTCCTGGAGTGGGGCGCCGACGCGGGCCTGCCGGTGCGCGAGGCGACGGCCGACGAGCTGCCGTGGACGGTCCTGGACGAGGTGGCCGCAGGCCGCGCGCACCTCACGCTCTCGGGGTCGATCCGCAACGTGTCGCCGCTCGTCCGGCTGGACGACGTCGACCTGGCGCCCGGGCCGCTCTCCCTGGAGGCCCAGCGCCTCTTCCAGGCGCGCGTCGCCGACGACGTCGACCCCTGACCGGTCGGCCCGCGCCCCGTGCGTCGTGCGTCCGGTCCCGGACC
>NZ_JBHUZW010000056.1:0-23425 GCF_042667215.1 Cellulomonas sp. NPDC057328
CGTCACCCCCTCGGGAGGTGACGCGCCGCTCGTCGTGCAGCAGGGCCGCGCCGTGGAGCAGGCCCGCCGTGCAGCAGGCCGTCAGGACAGCAGGCGCAGCCGCAGCGACTCGGGACGCCCGGCGAGCGCCTGCACGACGGCGGGCTCGACGAGCGTGCTGACGTCGGTCACGACGTAGCCGAGCTCGCCGCGCGTGGCGAGCAGCTGGCCCTCGATGTTGACGCCGTGCTCCGCGAGGGTCGCGTTGATGGTGGCCAGCACGCCGGGCACGTTGCGGTGCAGGTAGGCGATGCGGTGCGCGTCCGGACGCTGGTCGAGCGCGAGGTTCGGCAGGTTCACCGACAGGTTCGTCGAGCCGGTCGCGAGGTGGTCCCGGACCTTGTTCGCGACGAACTGGCCGATGGCCTCCTGCGCCTCCTCGGTGGAGCCGCCCGTGTGCGGCGTGAGGATCACGTTCGGCAGGCCGCGCAGCTCCGACTCGAACGGGTCGCCCTTGCGCTTGGGCTCCTCGGGGAACACGTCGACGGCGGCGCCCACGACGTGGCCCGACAGCACGGCCTCGCTCAGGGCGGCGTAGTCGACGACGAACCCGCGGGAGAGGTTGAGGAAGATCGAGCCGGGGCGCATGCGCGCGAACTGCTTGGCGCCGAACATGCCGGCGTTGCCGGAGCGTCCGTCGACGTGCAGCGTGACGACGTCGGCGGTCTCGAGCAGCTCGTCGAGGGTGTCCATGCGGCGCGCGTTGCCGAGCGCGAGCTTCTCCGCGGTGTCGTAGAAGACGACCGACATGCCGAGGTTCTCGGCGAGCACCGACAGCTGCGTGCCGATGTTGCCGTAGCCGACGATGCCGAGCGTGCGGCCGCGGACCTCGTGCGCGCCGGTCGCGGACTTGTTCCAGATGCCCGCGTGCATCTCCTTGTCGAGCACGGTGAGCCGACGCGTCAGCGCGATGATGTCGGCGATCGCGATCTCGACGACCGAGCGGGTGTTCGAGAACGGCGCGTTGAAGACGGCCACGCCGCGGTCGGCGGCCGCCTGCAGGTCGATCTGGTTGGTCCCGATGCAGAACGCGCCGACGACCTCGAGGTCCGGGGCGGCCGCGAGCACGTCGGCGGACACCTGCGTCTTGGACCGGATGCCGAGCACCTGCACGCCGGCGAGGGACTCGATCAGCTCGGCCTCGTCCAGCGCACCCGTGCGGGTGACGACGTCGAAGCCGGCCGCCTCGAGGATCTGGCGGGCCTGGGGGTGGAGGTTCTCGAGCAGCAGAGCGGTGGGCACGCCCCATGGTGCTCCTCGTCCGGCTCGTGGACCAAAGCCGTCCCGGCCACCGGACGCCGTGCCCGCCCCCTGTCGGGCACGACGTCCGGGGGTGCGTCAGCGGCCCGTGCAGGTCACGGCCGGGGAGCCGTCACCGGCGCCCGTCGTCGTGGCGAGGAAGCCGAACGTCGCGGTGGCGGCGGGCCGCAGCGCGCCGTTCCACCCGGCGTCGCGGGCCTGCAGCGACCCGCCCGAGCCGGTGACGGTCGCGTTCCACGACTGGGACAGCGCCGTGCCGGCGGGCAGGGCGAGACCGACCGTCCACCCGGCGAGGGCCGTCGTGCCGGCCGTCACCGTGACCTCGCCCTGGTAGCCGCCGGGCCACCGCGAGACGGCCCGGAACGTCGCCGTGCAGCCGCCCGGCACCGCCGTCGGGCCGGCGGTCGGCGTCACGGTCGCGGTCGGCGTCGGGGTCGGTGCCACCGTCGGCGAGGGAGTGGTCGTGGGGGTCGGGGTCGGCGTCCGCGTGGGCGTGGTCGTGGGCGTCGGCACGGGTGTCGCGGGTGCCCCCCAGGCCTGCGTCCCGTCGAGCCACACCGCGCGCCGCAGGGCCCAGTCCTGCACCTCCTGCACCTGGCCGCGCCACGTGCCCGTCGTCGAGGTGATGAACGGTCCCACCATCCGGGTGGTCAGGCGCGGGTAGCGGCGGACGTCGCGCGCGGCGGCGTCCTCGACCTGGGCGGACAGGGCGGCGACGCGCTGGCGCAGCGCCGCGTCGGCGAGCGGGCCGCGCCGCAGCTCCTGCCAGCGCGCGCGCACCCGGTTCGCGAACGCGGGGTCCGCCAGCAGGATCGAGAACCAGTCCGTCGCGACGGGCTGCCGCGTCTGCTGGTACTGCCAGCCGGACGTCTGCTCGTTGCCGAAGTACCCGCCCACCCCGAACGTGAGGTCGAAGTCCCACAGCGGGCCGGCCGTGAGCAGCCCCCCGCGGTCCTTGTAGAGGTAGAGGCTGCGGTAGTAGGCGTCCATGTTGCGGCTGAGCTCGTTGACGATCGCGAGGTCGACGAACGACCCGACGTCGATGAGCGACGGGTACCCGGTGGCGGGGTCGGCACGGTTCGGGCCGTGCAGCACGTCGTGCAGCCGCTGGACGTACCCGGTGATGTACGCCTGCTGCTGCGCGGCCAGGTCGTCCGGGTCGTGCACCTCGAGGTCCGTCCAGCACGTCGCGGCGGCGCCGGTGCAGCGCAGCGTCGGGCCCTCGGTGGCCATCCACTCGAACTTCAAGATGTACCCGCCCTCGACGGCGGGTGCCGTGACGTCGTCGGCGTCGAGCTTCTTCAGGTCGAGCCGGTTCTTCTGGTTCTTGATCGTCTCGAGGAGCAGGTACACGCCGCGGTAGTCGTCCGCCGCGACGGGTGCGGCGTCGTCGTTCACGTAGACCTCGACGAGCCGGTAGCGCGGCACGTCGAGCCCCATCTCCCGGCCCAGGTCGAGCACGAGCGCCTCGCGGATCAGCGACTTGTCCGCGTACGGGCCGCGCAGCACCCAGTCCGACTCGGCCGGCATGCCGAAGAACGGCAGGTCGAGGTCGTCGTCGGCCGCGTCCCGCAGCTCCAGGCGGTACGGCTTCTTGTCGAACATGCGGCTGGACTGCCCGCGCAGCCGGTAGCCGGCGCGGCCGACGAGCGTCGGCTCCGCGGTCAGCGAGGTCGTGCCGCCGGACGGCTGGAACTCCATGGCGGCGACCGAGTGGTCGTCGTCCGCGACCGGCCCGCGCCCGTAGGAGTCGAGCAGCAGCACGGGGAGGTCGTGGGCGGTGGTGACGGCGGTCGCGACGTACTGCGCGGTGCCGGCCTCGCCCGCCGGCGTGCCGCCCGTGAACGCCTGGGCGCGCACCTCGGTGCTCCGCGTCAGGCGCAGCGGCGCGGCGTACGCGGGGGAGGACGCGGTCGGCGCGGAGCCGTCGGTCGTGTAGCGGACGACGGCGCCCGCGACCGACGTGCCGAGGGCGACGGACACCTCGCCGGTGAAGGTGCCGGGCGGCACCGAGAAGGTGACGTCGCCCTGCAGACCGGTGTCGACGGCGGCGGGCGTCGGCGCGGCGGGTGCCGGTGCCGCGGCGGAGGCCGGGACGGCGGCGGGCACGGCCAGCGCCGCCACGACGGCGGCGGCGGCGAGCGTGCGACGGACGGGGTGCGGCATGGCGTGCCTCCTCGGGCCCGGGCGGGCCGCGTGCGGTGCCGGCGGGACGACGGCGGTGTCGGGTGCGGGCGGTGCGGGTGCTCGTGCGCGGAGCGGGCGGCCGTGCGTCAGGGAGCCGCGGGTGCCTCGGTGTGGGGGAGCAGGTGCCGGTGCAACGTGCGGCTCCACCGGGTCGCCGGGAGCTCGCGGCGCAGCGTCGCCAGCCCGGTCGCGTACTTCGAGATCCGCACGGGCCGGTGGCCGAGGGTCCACAGCAGGCGGTCGGCGGCGGACGCGGTCGACCCGCTCTTGGTCTCGACGACGGCGAGCCGGCGCAGCTGCACGGGCGCACGGCCGTCGTCCCACAGCAGCCCGGTGTCGACGGTGAGGCGGCTGGCCGTGCCCGGCAGCAGCAGCGTCGCGCGGGCGTACCGCGTGACGAGGACCGGTGCGAGGACGAGGGCGTCGGCACCGGCGATGCCGCGGGCGCCGAGCGTCGAGCTGACGAAGGCGTGCCCGGGGGCCACGTCGGCGCGGTGCTCGAGCGCGTGCACGACGCGCTCCTTCACGGTCGTGCCGCGGGCGCCGCGGGTCTTGACCTCGAGCCAGCACGCGGCGGAGTCGACGTACGTGCGCGTGCGGACCTTGAAGCGCTGCCGCCGCCGGTGCGCCGCGAGGCGGTACGCCAGCAGGTCGGGCGTGTCGAAGTAGACGGACTCGTAGTCGAAGACCCGCAGGTCGCCGATCTGCAGGACGCGCGCGTCCGCCGGCAGCCCGCGCAGCAGGGCGTCGACCGCGTCGACGGGCACGAGGTACTTGCGGTCCACGCGGGTCTGGAGCGCCGCCACGTCGAGCAGCGCGTCGAGCCCCACCGGGTCGAGGCGGGCGAGCGGGGCGTCGAGGAGGGACCGGTCGGGCGGAGCCGCCGCGACGAGGCGTGCGGCGTGGCCCACGGGCGTCACGCCCGACGTCGTCGGCGCGGCGCCCGGCGCGGCGCCCGGCGCGGTCACGGGCGTGGTCACCGGCGCGACGACCGGTGCGCCGAGGGCGAGCGTCGGCGCGCTCACGAGGCGCTCCCGTGGTGCGTGCCGGTGCCGCGGTGGGCGGGTGCCGCCGGTCCGCCGGCGGCGCCGCCGGCCGCGCCGGCGAGGACGCCCGTGCGGGTCACGGCCGGCTCGGTCCGGGGGTCGGTGCGCCGCCCGGTGCGGCGGCGGCCGGACGCGGGCGGCGGCAGCACCTCGTACCGCACGTCGACCCACGTCGTGTCGTCGACGAGGTCGACGCGCTGCACGTTTACGCCGTGCACGCGCCCGCCGAGCAGCCCCTCCAGCCGCGCGACGAGCGCGACCTCGTCGACGTGCGCGCCGTCGAGGACCAGCTCCTGGCGCCGGTGCCGCTGCAGCAGGCGCGGGTGGTCGGCGGCGAGCACGGCGACGAGCAGGAGCGCCATCAGCGCGGGTCCCTGCCAGGGCTGCGGCGCGGGGAGCGCGCCGAGGATGCCGAGGGCGAGCGCCGCGAAGTAGTAGGCGACCTCGCGCTGGCCGATCTCGGTCGACCGCAGCCGGATGATCGACAGCACGCCGAAGAGCCCGAGGCCGAGCCCGGCGCCGACGCCGCCGGCGCCGAGCGACGACGCGACGGCGAGCACGCCGACGTTGACGCCGATGAACGCGACGACGAGGTCGCGGCGCCGGTGCCGGCGGAAGTACGTCCACGTGAGCAGACCCACGGCGACCAGGTCGGCCGCGATGAGCACGAGTCGGTCCATGACGGTGTGCACCCCCTGCAGAGCCGTCGGCCGTCCCCGGGTGAACTCCCGGTGGACGGTGTGCGAACGACAGGGACACTGCGGGCGCGGCGACCGGGTCGTCAACGTCCGAAACGTTTTCCGTATCGATATCGACAACGTTCTCGACGTGCGCGCCGAGGCGTCCCGATGGGGGCGTCAGGCCTCCAGGCCGGGCGGCAGGGCCTGCGCGTGGACGACCTGCAGCACCCGCGTGGGGCGCGTCATCGCGACGTACAGGTCGCCGCCGGAGGCGGCGAGCACCTCGGCGGGCTCGACCAGCACGACCGCGTCGAACTCGAGCCCCTTCGCCTGCGTGGGCGTCAGGACGACCAGCGGGGCGTCGAGGTCGACGACGTCCCCGGTGGGCGGCGTGTGCCCGAGCGCGCGCAGGGCCGCGACCACCTCGGACGTCCGCGCCCCCACCGCGACGACGGCGGTCCGGCCCGCACCGCCCGCACCGCCGACCTCGGCGACCAGCGCGTGCGCGGCCGCCGCCACGTCGGCGACGAGCGCGCGGTCGTCGGCCGACCGGCGCACCCGCAGCGCGTCGTCCACGTCGCGCGCCGACGTCTGCGGGGTGACGGGCAGGCGTGCCGCCCGCGCGACGCGCTGGGCCGCCTCCGCCACCGTCCGCGGCGTGCGGTAGTTCACCGTCAGCTCGGCGAGCCGCCAGCTGCCGCGCAGCACGGGGTCGAGCGTGCGTCCCCAGTCGCGGGCGCCCGCGGCCGCCGACGTCTGCGCCACGTCGCCGACGATCGTCAGCGAGCGGGTCGGCACGCGGCGCAGCAGCGCGCGCCACGCCATCGGCGACAGCTCCTGCGCCTCGTCGACCACGACGTGCCCGTACGCCCACGTCCGGTCGGCCGCGGCGCGCTCGGCCGTCGTCAGCGACGGCCCGCTGCTCGCGAACCGGTCCGCCAGCACCTCGGCCGACACCATGTCGCCCGCACCCGTCGAGCGCAGCACGTTGCGCGCGTACTCGACCTCCGCGGCGCGGCGCTCGGCGTCCGCGCGCGCCTGCGCCCGCGCGGCCTGGTCGTCCTCGCCGAGCAGCTCGGCGGCCTCGTCGAGCAGCGGCACGTCGGCCGGCGTCCACGGGGCGTCGGCGGGCCGCGCGAGCAGGCGGCGGTCGGCCGGCGAGAGGTCGGGCGCGGCCGCCTCCAGGCGGTGCGGCTTGGCGTAGAGGTCGCGGACCAGGCCCTGCGGCGTGAGCGGCATCCACGCGAGGTTGAGGGCGACCCGGATCTCGCGCGTCGTGCGCAGGTCCTCGACGATCTCGGCGCGGTCCTCCGGCGGGACGTCCCACGCGAGCTGCTGCACGTACTGCTCGGCGAGCCGGGACAGCATGTCGCGCACGAACGTCACACGGGCCTGGTTGTGCGGCTTGTGCTGCCGGCGGGCGCGCGCGATCGCGGCGGCGACGTCGTCCGGGCGCACGACGACGGTCCGGCCGTCCACGCGCACGCGGACCGGCTCGGCGGGCACGCGCTGGCGCTGGCGCACGGCGCGTGCGACGACGCGGGCCATGACGGCCCGTCCCTTCACGGTCGCCACGGCGTCGTCCTCGGTGCCGCGTGCCTCGACGCCGGGGACGAGCTCCGCGACGGTGGCGGTCACGACACCCGTCTCGCCCAGCGAGGGCAGCACCTGGTCGATGTAGCGCAGGAACGTGCGCGACGGCCCCACGAGGAGCACCCCCGAGCGCTCCAGCAGCCGCCGGTGGTTGTAGAGCAGGTACGCCGCCCGGTGCAGCGCGACCGCCGTCTTGCCCGTGCCCGGACCGCCCTGCACGACGAGCGCGCCGCCGAGCTCGGAGCGGATGATCGCGTCCTGCTCGGCCTGGATGGTCGCCACGATGTCGCCCATGCGGCCGGTGCGTCCCGCGCCGAGCGCGGCGAGCAGGGCGCCCTCGCCGGACAACCCGGACAGGCTCGCCGGGTCGACGCCCGCGGCGGCGAGCGCGTCGAGGTCGAGGACGTCGTCCTCCACGCCCGTGACCCGACGCCCCGCGGTGACCAGGTGGCGGCGACGGACCACGCCGTCCGGCTGCGCCGACGTGGCGCGGTAGAACGCCTGCGCCGCGGGTGCCCGCCAGTCGGTCAGCAGCGGGGTCTGCTCCTCGTCGGTGAGCCCGATGCGGCCGATGTACCGGCGGTCGCCGTCGACGAGGTCGAGCCGGCCGAACGCGAGCCGCTCCTCGACGGCCTCGAGCTGCGCCACGCGGTCCTCGTAGAGCGTCGCGAAGGCGTCGCGCTCGGACCGGTTCTGCGGGGACCCCGACGGGCGCTGCCGCCGCACGTCGGCGAGCCGGCGGCGCGCCTGCGCGCGCAGCTCGTCGAGGCGCGTGTACAGCCCGTCGACGACCCGCTGCTCGCCGTCCAGCTCCCGGTCGCTCCCAGCCACGTGCGTGCTCACCCCCGTCGTCGCCACCGTGCGGGCGCACGGGCGGCCGACCATTATCCGCTGCGCGGGGGCCGGCCCGGCGCGCCGCCCGTCCGGGGGCGTGTCGCCGTCCCGGCGGTGCGCCGCAGGGACGGCGCTGCCCTACAGTTCACCCAGCCGAACCCGCACGACCGCGGGGCAGACCTGCGGAAGGACGGGCGTGACGAGCTCCCCGGCCACGTCGGACGACGACGTGCGCACACCCGCGGACGTCGACGGCCGCCTGCGCCTGCTGCTCGTCGAGGACGACGAGGGCGACGCGCTGCTCGTCCAGGAGCACCTCGCCGACGCGGGGCTCGCCGAGCACATCGTGTGGGCCCGCTCCGTGGACGAGGCGCTGGCGCACCTCGACGCCGACTGCGTGCTGCTCGACCTCGGCCTGCCCGACGCGATGGGCCTCGGCGCGCTCGAGCGCCTGCTGGCGGCCGACGCGCCGCCGCCGATCGTCGTCCTCACCGGCCTGACGGACACCGACGCCGGCCTCGCCGCGCTCGCGGCCGGTGCGCAGGACTACCTCGTCAAGGGCGACGTCGACGGGGAGAGCCTGGCCCGCGCCGTGCGCTACGCCGTGCAGCGCCGCCGCCTCGAGCAGACCGACCGGGCGCTGTACCGCAGCCTCGTGCGCGCCGCCGAGACGAACCGGCTGGAGCGCGCGCTGCTGCCGCGCCCCGTCGTCGCCGACCCGCGCCTGGAGGTCCGCGTGGGCTACCGCGCCGGCCGCGACGGCCTGCTCGGCGGGGACTTCTACGACGTCGTCGAGCGGCCGGACGGCACCGTGCTCGCGCTGGTCGGCGACGTGTGCGGCCACGGCCCCGACGAGGCGGCGCTCGGCGCGACCCTGCGCACGGCCTGGCGCACGCTCGTGCTCGCGGACGTGCCGGCGGACGACATCCTCGGGCTGCTCGAACGCGTCCTCGACGCCGAGCGGGCCCGGCCGGAGGTCTTCACCACGGTGTCGATGCTCGCCGTGGCGCCCGACCGGCGGTCCGCCGACCTGTACCTGGCGGGGCACCCGGTGCCGTTCCTGCTCGGGGACGGCGTGCACCTGCTCCCCGCCGACGCCCGCGGGCGCGCCCTGGGCATCCCGGTCGGCGGCGGCTGGCCCGCGCGCCGCCTCGAGCTGGGGCCGTCGTGGCGCGTGCTGATGTACACCGACGGCCTGCTCGAGGCGACCGTCGGCAGCGGCGGCGAGCGGCTCGGCAAGGCCGGGCTGATGGAGCTCGCCCACGCGACCTCGCGCGCCACCACGGGCGCGCCCGTCCCCGTCCCCGGCCAGGAGGAGGACCCCGTGCTCGGCCACCTGATCGGCGCCGTGCGCGCCCGGCACGGCGGCGACCTCGTCGACGACGCCGCCGTCGTCCTGCTGGGGTGGGAGGCGTGAGCCCCGCGACGGTGCGCACGTCCGCGACGCTGCGCCGCCGGCTGGCCGCCCTCTTCGTGTCGGCGGGGCTCGTGCTGGGACTGGTCGTCCTCCTGACGGGCACCGTGTTCGCGCGCACGCTCGCGCTGCAGGACGCGGTGACGCAGGAGTACTTCCAGGCCGTCAGCGAGACGGACCGGGCGCTCGTGTCGATGGTCGACGCCGAGACCGGGCTGCGGGGGTACGCGCTCACGGGCGACCCCGTGACGCTCGAGCCGTACCAGCGGTCGCTGGAGATCGGTGACGAGTTCGAGCGGACGGCGCGCGCGGTGGCCGAGCGGTCGGGCGACGACGCCGTCCTCGACGACTACGGGGCCGCCGTGGCTGCCGCCCGCGCCTGGTACTCCGAGCACGCGGAGCCGATGATCGCGCAGATCGAGGCGCAGGGCTCCGACTCCGTCTCGCCGGAGCAGATCGAGCGTGGCCGCGGCTACTTCGACGAGGTCCGCGCGTCGGTCGGCACGTACCTCGAGCGGCTGCGCGGCATCCGGGCCGACGCGGTGGCGGACCTGGAGCGGATGACGACGCTCTCGGCGATCCTGCTGACGACCGTCGTCCTCACGGCCGTGGTGGTCGGCGTCCTCATCTGGGTCGCCCTGCGCCGCTGGGTGGTGTCCCCGGTCGACGCGCTCGCGGCCGACGCGCGGGCCGTCGCCGAGGGCGACCTCGACCGCCCGGTCGCCGTGCGGGGCCCCGGCGAGATCGAGCAGCTGGCGGGCGACGTCGAGCACATGCGTGTCGCGCTGGTCGCCCAGCTGGGCGAGCTGCGCACGTCGCGCGCCGAGATCGCCGACGCGCACGAGCGGCTCACCGAGCAGGCCGAGGAGCTGCGGCGCTCCAACCGGGACCTGGAGCAGTTCGCCTACGTGGCGTCGCACGACCTGCAGGAGCCGCTGCGCAAGGTCGCGAGCTTCACGCAGCTGCTGCAGAAGCGGTACGGCGGCCAGCTCGACGAGCGTGCCGACCAGTACATCGACTTCGCCGTCGACGGCGCCAAGCGCATGCAGCGGCTCATCCAGGACCTGCTCGGCTTCTCGCGGGTCGGCCGGGTGGGCGGCGAGGTCGTCGACGTCGACCTCGACAAGGCGCTCGCGCGCGCGGTCGACCAGCTCGACGAGCGCATCGAGGCCGCCGGTGCCGTCGTGACGCACGACCCGCTGCCGACGGTGCGCGGCGAGGAGCCGCTGCTCGTCCAGCTCTTCCAGAACCTCGTCGGCAACGCCGTGAAGTTCCGGCACCCCGACCGGGTGCCGCGCGTCCACCTGAGCGCGCGCCGCGTGGAAGACTCCTGGGAGCTCGAGTGCCGGGACAACGGCATCGGCATCGACCCCCAGTACGCCGAGCGGGTGTTCGTGATCTTCCAGCGGCTGCACGCCAAGGACGTCTACGAGGGCACCGGCATCGGGCTGGCGCTGTGCAAGAAGATCGTCGAGTTCCACGGCGGTCGGATCTGGATCCCCGAGGGCGAGGGCGAGGGCACCACCATCCGGTGGACCCTGCCCGCGGTCGTCGAGGGCTGACATCCCCGCGAGGGGACGGACGGAGCAGTAGTGGCGGACCAGAAGACCATCGAGGTGCTCCTCGTCGAGGACGACCCGGGCGACGTGCTGATGACCCGCGAGGCCTTCGAGCACAACAAGGTCCGCAACCGCCTGTCGGTCGTGTCGGACGGGGTCAGCGCGCTGGAGTTCCTGCGCAAGGAGGGCGAGCACGCCGACGCCCCGACGCCCGACCTCATCCTGCTCGACCTCAACCTGCCCCGGATGGACGGGCGCGAGGTGCTCGAGGCGCTGAAGTCCGACGCGGCGCTGCGCGCCATCCCGGTCGTCGTGCTGACGACGTCCGAGGCGGAGGAGGACGTGCTGCGCATGTACTCCCTGCACGCCAACGCGTACGTCACGAAGCCGGTGGACTTCGACCGCTTCATCGACGTGGTGCGGCAGATCGACGAGTTCTTCGTCGAGGTCGTGCGGCTGCCCGGGCGCTGACGGCTCCCGCGGCGGCCGCAGGCGCCGCGGGAAGAGCAGGGGGCCCCGCGGCGTTGCACCGGTGTGACAGGGACGACGACGTGAACGAGCGGAGCGACATGCTGGACCCCCGAGGCATCTACGACGTGGACGTGCAGGTGGCCGAGCGCCTGGACGCGCGCGCGGCGGGCGGCCGGGGACCGGTGCTGCTGCACGCGGTGCGCGGGTTCGTCGACGCCGGCCAGGCGGGCCAGCTCGCGGCCGAGCACCTGCTGTCCGCCGGCACGGGCGAGCGGCTGGTCACCTTCGACGTCGACCAGCTCCTCGACTACCGGTCGCGCCGGCCGGTCATGACGTTCGACGGCGACGGCTGGACCGACTACGCCGCGCCCGAGCTGGCCGTCGACCTGCTGGAGGACGCGGCGGGCGTCCCGTTCCTGCTGCTGCACGGCGTCGAGCCGGACACGCAGTGGGAGCGCTGGGTCGCCGCCGTGCGGCAGGTCGTGGAGCGGTTCGACGTCCCGCTCGTGGTCGGCGTGCACGGGATCCCCATGGGCGTCCCGCACACCCGGCCGGCGTCGGTGACGGCGCACGCGACGCGTGCCGAGCTGGTCGCCGACCACACCTCGTTCTTCGGCACCGTGCAGGTGCCCGCCAGCGCCGCGGCCCTCCTCGAGCTGCGGCTCGGCGAGCAGGGGCACGACGCGCTCGGCTTCGCGGTGCACGTGCCGCACTACCTCGCCCAGTCGGCCTACCCGACGGCGGGCGTGACAGCGCTGCGGCAGGTCGAGCGTGCGACGGGTCTCGACCTCGCGGTCGCCGCGCTGGAGCCCGCCGCCGAGGAGGCGATGCGGGAGGTCGAGCGTCAGGTGGCGCAGGCCCCCGAGGTGGCGTCCTTGGTCGAGGCCCTCGAGGAGCAGTACGACGCCTTCACGCGCAGCATCGGGCGCACGAGCCTGCTCGCGCAGACCACGGACCTGCCCACGGCCGAGGAGATCGGCGCCGAGCTCGAGCGGTTCCTCGCCGAGCAGACGGACGACGACCCCGGCCGCTGACGGGGGAGCGCGGCGCCGGGCCGCCGCCGCGCTCGCGGCGCCGTCGTGACCGGATCGTTGCCGGCGGCACGCGGACGCACGTCCACCTGACGTGGCGTGCGCCACACCCCGCGTGCAAGGATGCGGCCGTTGCAGTGACGTACGGACGCTCGACCGGACCCGTGGTCGCCCCGTCAGGCGCGAGGCGCGGAACCGTCGGCCCTCGCGGGTCGGACCACCCGGTGCAGGACGTGAGGCATTGCGGCGCGGCGCGGGCACGGTGCCCGTGCCGGTCACCGGTGGGACGCGAAGGAAGCACGACATGGCACAGGGTGCGGTCAAGTGGTTCAACGCCGAGAAGGGCTACGGGTTCATCGCCCAGGACGGCGGCGGCGCCGACGTCTTCGTCCACTACTCGGCCATCGACTCGCAGGGCTACCGCTCGCTCGACGAGGGGCAGCGCGTGGAGTTCGAGATCACGCAGGGCGCGAAGGGTCCGCAGGCGGAGCACGTCCGCCCGCTGTGACACCCGCGCGGTGAGCACGGCCGGGTTTCCGCCCGGCCGCACGGCGGGGCCGCATCCACGGGTGCGGCCCCGTCGTCGTACCGCGTGGTCGTACCGCGTCGACGTACCCCGGCCCGGCCGGTCAGGCCGTGGCCTAGTCGGGCGGCGACGCGGGCGCGGCGTGCGAGGGCTCCTGCGGCGGGTCGTGCAGCGGGGTCGCCCGGCCGACGAACTCGCGCAGCTCGGCGCCCACGAGGATGCGCGCCGGGACGGGCAGGGTGCGCAGCGTCCGTGCCAGCGCCGGGTCGTCGAGCAGGCCGTCGTCGTCGGTGCCCGCGAGGACGACGTTGCCGTAGTGGCGGCCGCGCAGCTGCCCCGGCTCCGCGACGACGGCGACGTGCCGGAAGACGCCGGCGAGCGTCGCCGCCTCGGCCCGGGCGAGGGCGAGCGGCGGCCGGTCGGCGCAGTTGGCGAGGTAGACGCCGCCGGGCCGCAGCACGCGCGCCACCTCGCGGGCGACCTCGCTGGTCGTCAGGTGGTCGGGCGTGCGGTCGCCGGCGAAGACGTCGCGCACGACGACGTCCCACGACGCGTCGCCCACGCCGGTGAGCTCGGCACGCGCCTCGCCGGTGCGCAGGCGCAGGCGCGGCGCGCGGGGGAGCGCGAACCACGCGCGCACGAGCCGGGCCAGCTCGCCGTCGAGCTCCACGGCGAGCTGGCGCGCCCCCGGGTACCGGTGGGCCAGCGTGCGCGCGAGCGCGCAGCCGCCGGCGCCGAGGTGCAGCACCGCGGGCTCGGGGCGCCGGTCGGCGAGCGTGCCCACGACCGCAGCCATCTGCTGCATGTACTCGAAGTCGAGCAGGTCGGGGTCGTCGAGGTCGACGAACGAGCTCGGCACGCCGTTGACCAGCAGCGTCGCCGCGCGAGGCCGTCCCGGCTCGGGCACGACCTCCGCCGTGCCCGTCGTGACGGCGACGGGCCCGACGGGCCACGGCGCCACGTCCGGCGCGGGTGTCGGTGGTCGGCGGGATGATGCGGGTCGACGGGCCACCGGGTCACGGTAACGGTCACGGTAACGGCCCGTCGGCGCGAGCCGGGGACCGACCGGGGATTGCGCTATTCGAACAGGTGTTCGATCATGGTGTCGGCGGAGGTGCCGCCACGAGGGAGGTGGGTGCGATGTCCGGACGGGTGAGCGTCCTGCGACCCGAGGCGGCCGCCGCCCTGCCGCCGCAGACCGCCGACCTGCTCGCACGGGCGGACGCCGAGCTGCTGGCGGCTCAGTTCTCCGGCGAGCCGTGGGAGATGTTCTCGCACGCCCACCTCGCCGCCCTGCGCGCCGGTGCGGCCGTCGTCGCCGCGCGGGGGCGTCCCGCGGGCCGCGGTGCGCCGCGGACGGTCTGGGGGATGCTCGATGCGGTGGCGCCCGAGCTGCACGCGCACTCGGCGTTCTTCGCCCAGTCGGCGGCCCTGCGGTCCGCCGTCGACGCCGGCCGGTTCGAGCTGGTGTCGGAGGCGCGGGCCGAGCGGGCGCTCTGCGCGGCCGAGGACCTCGTCGACGCCGCCCGTGCACTGCTGCTCGGCGACGCGGCCGCGCCGGTGCGCGCGCTGGCGTCCCGGTGAGCGGTCACCCGACCGTGCCCGCCGAGGACGGCTGCCACGTCCTGCACGTGGAGGTGGACGCGCCGGCGGCGCAGGTCGCGCTGGCACGCAGGCCCGAGCTGGCGGGGCTGCCCGTGCTGGTCGACGACGCCGGCCGGGTGCGCGACGCGTCGGCCCGTGCGCGGGCCTTCGGGGTCCGGGCGGGGGACGACCTGGCGGCCGCCCTGGCGCGCTGCCCGCACGCGGTCGTGGTCGCGGCGGACCCCGCCGGTGAGGACGCCGTACGCGCGGGCCTGCTCGCGGTCCTCGAGGACGTCACCGCCCTCGTGGAGCCGGCGGGCCACGCGGGTGCGTACGTCGACGTGGGTGGCGCCCGTCGTCGGCTCGGCCCGCCGACGGCGATCGCCTGGGGCGTCCGCGAACGGCTGCGGGAGCAGCACGGCGTGACGTGCTCGGTCGGGATCGGCGCGACCAAGGTGGTCGCCCGGCTCGCCGGTCGCGCGGCCGGCCCCGACGGCGTGCTGCTGGTGCCGCAGGGCGCGACGGCACGGTTCCTCGGGGAGCATCCCGTGGCGGCGCTCGCCGAGGTCGACGGGCCCCTCGAGGCGGCGCTCGCCGCGGCCGGCATCCGGCGGCTCGGCGAGCTGGCGGACGCCTCGGCCGTGCTCCTGCGCGGGCTCGACCGGCCTGCCACGGTGCACTGGCTCCGCGACCTCGCCCGGGGTCGCGACGTCCGGCCGGTCGTGCCCCGGCCGCGGCCGGCGGCCGACCGCGTCGTGCGGGTCGACGTCCCGTGCGCCGCCGCCGGCGGTCGACGGGACGTGCTGGACGAGCTGCTGCGGGAGGCGGCGCACGCGTGCGGTCGCGCGCTCGCGGCACGCCGGCAGGCCGGCCGCACCGTGGCGCTCACCGTGCGCACGGCCGACGGGGCCGAGCACACCCGCTCGTGCGCCCTGACGACGCCGTCCGGCCACGGTCGCGAGCTCCACCTCGTCGCGCGCGACCTCCTCGCCGGCCTCACGTGGGTCGCGGTGCCGGAGGCGCTGACCGTGGCCGTCGGACGCCTGCAGGACGTCCCGGCGGGCGTGCGGCCGCCCGCCGCGGGCGAGCAGACCGGCGCCGTCCCGCCCCTGGCGGGCCCCGTCGCCGTCCCGGCGGGCACCGCCGCGGGCGCGGACGGCCCCCCGTGGCGAGTCTCACCCGATCCGGTCGCCCGCGTGGCGCAGCGCTCGACTTCCACCATCGTCACCGCCGACATATCCTGATCACCCATAGTCCACCGGAGTGCGACGGGGGTCGTCATGCCTCTCTCCGAGTACGAGCAGCGCGTTCTGGAGCAGATGGAACGTCAGCTGACCTCTGACGACCCTCGGCTCGCGAACACGCTGACCAGCCGCGGCGGTCGTCGCCCGGTCACGCGGTACGTCATCGCCGGCGCGGGTGCCGTCGTCGGCCTGCTGCTCCTGGTCGTCGGTGCCGCGTCGTCCGAGCCCTGGCTCGGTGCCCTCGGCTTCGTCGTCATGTTCGCCGCCGTCGCGTTCGCGTTCGCCGCGCCGCGTCGTGCGCGGTCGGGGCCGCAGGGCGCGGTCCGCCCCGACGGCACCGTCCGTCGCCCCACGGGCGCGACACGACCCGGCACGCGCAAGCAGGGCTTCATGTCCCGCATGGAGGAGCGCTGGGACCGCCGGCGCCACGAGGGCGACCGCTGACCCGCTCCCTCGTGGGCTCAGCGGCCTGACCGCAGGCGCCGACCGCGGCGGACCGCGGACACCGCGCACCACGGACACCGCGCACCGGGCACACGCACCGCTCGCACTCGTCCGCAGTCGTACGTACGGACGCCGCCGGCTCCTCGAGCCGGCGGCGTCGTCGCGCCGGGACGCGCGGCAGGCAGCACCCTCGGCGGGGCCGGCGAGCGGACCGGCGACGGACCGGCTCCCGCGCACCGGCCGAGCGCTGCGCACGGGACGAGGCACGAGCGACGGCGGACCCGCCGACCGGACCGTCGGCCGTCAGCCCGAGGACCGGCCGATCCGCGGCACCGCGCCGGCGCGCGGACGCTCCCCGAGGAGCTCGGTGACCCCGTCACGCACGGCGGCCACCCACCCGTCGAGTGCGGCCGGGTCGACGTCCCGGGGCGTGGGGGCGTACCGGCCGCTCTCGACGGCCGCGACCAGCTGCTCGAACGCGGCGAGCGCGGGGCCGTCGAGCGTGCGCTCGGCGCGCAGCAGCAGCGCGCGCTGCACGTCGCGCAGCGCGCCACGGGGGGTCGCCGCGTCGGACCAGGTGACCTCGAGGCGCGCGAGGTCGCGCCGCAGCGCCGCCCAGGCGCGCTCGGGCGTCGTCTCGACCACCCGCCGGCCGCGCCGGGACAGCAGCAGCACGGTCGCGCCGCCGCCGAGCACGAGGACGCCCAGCCCCACGGTGAGGGCGACGGCCGGCCAGGGCACGGAGTCGTCCTGCGCGGCGGGCGCCGACGTCGCGGGTGCGGTGGCCGTCGCCGCGGGCGCGGGCGCGACGCGGCCCGGCGTGAGCTCCTCCGGCACCGAGCCCGGCGCCTGGACACCCGTGAACGGGTCCGCCCACGTCGGCGGCGCGCCGGTCTGCGAGGCGGGTGTCGGCTCGAACCGGACCCAGCCCTGGCCCTCGAAGTACAGCTCGGGCCACGCGTGCGCGAGCCGGCCCGTCACGACGTACGAGCCGTCCTCCGTCCGCTCGCCGGGCAGGAAGCCGACACCGACCCGGGCCGGGATGTCGAGCATGCGTGCCATGACCGTCATCGCGGTCGCGAACTGCACGCAGTAGCCGCGCCGCGACTCGAGGAAGTCCCACACGGCGTCGGACGTGCGGGCGGGCGGCACGCGCGTGTCGTACGTGAAGTTCGACGCCGACCGGAGCCAGCCCTGCAGCGCCATCGCCTGCGCGTAGGGGGTGTCGGCGTCCGCGGTCAGCTCGGCGACGAGGCGCTCGACGTCGTCGCGGTGCTCGGTGTCGGGCACCGCCGTGTAGAGGCCGGCGTCCGGCGGCGTGCCCACGGGCGCCCCGCGCAGCTCGTCGGCGGTCAGCTGGGGGACCTGCACGAGCATGGAGTACGCCAGGTCGGCGTCCGTGGAGTCCTCGCCGACGACCTCGTCCCGCCGCGGGTCCCAGGACCAGTCGCCCGGCACCTGGACGGTGCGCGGGTGCGTGCTCACGGGCAGGCGGCGCTCGCGCAGCGCGCCCACCACGACGTCGACCTGCGCGAGCGTGCCGGCCGTCGCGTCGGGCACCGATCCGGCGACGGCCGCGTCGGAGGACAGCAGGGTCGTCGGGTCCCACTCCTGCACCGCCTCGGGCTCGGTGCGCTCCCACGTCCGCCCGTCGAAGGTCGTCAGCGTGAACGCGCGCAGCGGCCCGACGAGCCGGGCGTCGACCGCCCGAGCCGCCGCTGCCGTCTCCTCGACCGACGGCAGCGCGGCGATGCCCGCCTCGTCCTCGTCCGTGCCGTCCGGCTCCGCGGTGGGGTCGACGACGCTGTACCGGAGGACCTCCTGCGCCGAGCGCGCGCCGAGGCTCTCGCGCAGGTCGAGCTGGTCGCTGAGCTCGAGGGGGCCGACGGGTGCCGCGCCGAGCTGGGGGAGCCCGACCGACGCCCAGCCGGGCACGTCCATGAGCGGCGGTCCGGCCACGAGCGCGACCGTGGCGACCAGGGCCGCACCCGCGCCGGTCGTGACGACGCGGCGGCGCCGCCCCGCGTGCGCGTGCTGCGGTGCCGCGCCGTAGGCGAGCAGCGCGAGGTACGCCACGCCGGCCCAGAAGACGGACGCGCCGCCGGCGGGGAAGCCGAGCAGGACACCCGGCACCCACAGCGCCACGAGTGCCAGGCCGGACAGCGCCGGCACCCGCAGCGCGACCACGGCGAGGTCGACGAGCAGCAGCACGGCGAGCGCCCCGACCACGACGAGGAGCTCGCCCGGCCGGACGTCCGGCATGGGCACGAAGGAGTCGTTGACGACGGCCACGCCCTCGCGCGCCAGCGCCCAGGTGCGCCGGAACGCGTCGGGGTCGGGCAGGAACTGGGGACGTCCCGGCGGGGCGCCGTAGCGCAGCACAAGCCCCACGACGGCCACCGCGGCCCCGACGGCGGTCGGGGCCCACCACGTCCGCGTGAGCGCGCGGGTGACGGCGGTGACGACCGCGACGAGGAGCACGGCGGCGCACGCGACCACGAACCACCGGCGCCCCGCGATGAGCGTGCCCAGCGCCAGCAGGCCGGCCCACGTGGCGGCGACGGCGAGCGCCGTGCCGACGACCGCCCGCACGCCCTGCTCGGGCCCGTGCGGCCGGTTCACCGTGCGCTCCCGAGCAGTCGCAGCCAGCAGGCGACGGGATTCTCGCCGGCCGTCGCGCCCGCGACCCGCCAGCCGGCGCGCACCAGGGCGGCCTGCGTGTGCTGCGCGTCGCGGGTGTCGCCCGCGTGCCGGCCGTCGGTCTGCACGAGCGCCCAGCCGTGGGCCGCGTCGCCGACGTGCGCGAGGGCGGCCCGCGCCGGCCCGGACAGCGCGCCGAGCACGGCGATGACGATCTCGCCGCCCGCGTCGGCCGTGTGCAGCAGGCGCGCCGCGTCGAGCAGGTGGGCGTCGGCCTCGGCGGACGAGCGCGCCGGCTCGAGGTCGATCGTCATGTCCAGGAGCGCGGCGCGGGCCTCCGGGCCGCCGCGGGCGTGCACGAAGGCGGACGCGCCGACAGCGCCACGGCCCGCGGCGATGCCGGCGCCGACGAGGCGCACCGGGTGCCCGCCGTCGAGCATGGCGAGCGCCACGGACGCGGCGAGGGAGATCGCCCACTCGGCCGTGCTCTGCCGCACCGGCAGGTCGAGCAGCACCGTGACCGGGCGCATGCCGGCGCGCTCGTCCGAGCGGACGAGCAGCGCGCCGCGGCGGGCGCTGGAGCGCCAGTGCACGCGCCGCAGGTCGTCGCCCTCGCGGTAGTCCCGCAGGTTCGCGTCGTCGGTCGACGGCGTGCGGGCGCCGAGCGCGACGCGGTCGGGCTCGCCGACGAGCACGTCGCTCGGCGCGGGGAGGGCCGTCACGGCCGGCCACACGGCGACCTCCGACTCGCGGCCGAGGGTCGTGCGCGCGCGCACGACGCCGAACACGTCGGTGCGGCTGACGACGAGGGGGCCGAGGGGCCAGCGGCCGCGCTGCGTGGTGCGGACGGGGTACGTCACCGCGACGTGGTCGGCGGCGCGGCGCACGCGGGCGCGCAGCGGCCGCCCGCCCGACAGCTCGACGGCGGCCTGCTCCGCGAAGCGCAGCCCGGCGAGCCGTGCGCGGCCGGCCCCGTCGGCCGCGCGCACGTCGACCCGCACCTGGGCCTCGTCGCCGGCGTGCACGGGGTTCGGGCTGACGTCGCGGACGACGTCGAGCCGGCGCCGTCCGCGCGCGGGGTCGCCGAGCGCGACGGCGGCGAAGGCGACGCCGACGAGCACGAGCAGCAGGACGCCGGCGCGCACCAGGTCGAGCGAGCCGAGCGACACGCCCAGCTGGAGCGCGACGACGCCCGCGGCGGCCAGCGCCCAGCCGCGCGGGGTCGGCCGCAGGCGCATCAGCCCAGCGCGCGCCGCACGCGGGCGGGCGGGTCGAGGGCCGGCACGGGGGTCCGCGCGAGGATGTCGCCGACGACGTCCTGCGTCGTGCGGCCCGACAGCCGCGACTCGGTGCTGGGCAGGAGCCGGTGCGCCAGGACCGGCACGGCGAGCTCCTGCACGTCGTCCGGGAGGACGTGGTCCCGCCCGCCGATGGCCGCCAGCGCCTTCGCGGCCCGCAGCAGCTGGATGGCCGCGCGCGGGGACGCGCCGAGCCGCAGGCCCGGGTCCTCGCGGGACGCCGCGACGAGGTCGACCACGTACCGCTTGAGCGCGGGAGCGGCGTACAGGCGGCGAGCGACGTCGACGAGGCGGCCGACCTCGGCGGCCGTCGTCACGGGCCGCAGCCGCTCGAGCGGGTCGGCCGTCTCCTGCACGTCGAGCATCGCGATCTCCGCGTCGACGCTCGGGTACCCGACCGTCAGGCGCGCCATGAACCGGTCGCGCTGCGCCTCCGGCAGGGGGTAGGTCCCCTCCATCTCCACCGGGTTCTGCGTCGCGACGACGAGGAACGGGCGGGGGAGGGGGTACGTGCGGCCGTCGACGGTCGCCTGCGCCTCCTGCATGCACTCGAGCAGCGCGGACTGCGTCTTGGGGGAGGCGCGGTTGATCTCGTCGCCGATGACGACGTGCGCGAACACCGGCCCGGGGCGGAACTCGAACTCGTGCGTCTGCGCGCGGAAGATGCTGACGCCGGTGAGGTCGCTGGGCAGCAGGTCCGGCGTGAACTGGATGCGCCCGACCGGCGCGTCGATGCTGCGCCCGATCGCCTTGGCGAGCGTGGTCTTGCCGACGCCGGGCACGTCCTCGAGGAGCAGGTGCCCCTCGGCGAGGAGCACCGCGAGGGCGACGCGGACGAGCTCCGGACGCCCGGTGACGACGGACTCGATGCCGGCGCGGAGCCGGCGTGTGACGGAGACGAGCCCGTCGAGCTCGTCCGGTGACGGCAGTGCCTGCATGTGTGCGACTCCCTCGGCGGACTGGGCACGAGCGTACGTGGCGCGCGCCACGTCCGGGGGCGGTCCGCCCCACTTCCCTCCACCCGGGGCGCGGATCACCCTCCACCTCCCCCCACGACGCTCCCCGCACCGGCGGCGCCGCGTCCGGATCGCCCGCGATCGGACCGTTTCGTCCGGCCCGCGCAATCCGTCGCGGACGTGCGACACGTCGGCGGCGCGTCGTGTCCTCCACTTCACTCCACGCCTCTGACCTGCATGAACGCATGCCGTAAGGGTGAAGTTGGCGATTCCACGAGATGCGCGTGGAGGGAAGTGGAGTACCGTGGAGGCACGTGGAGAGACCGGGAGCGACCGGTCCTCCGCGCCGGGTGGACACGGCAGGAACGGGCTCAGGAGGGAGTGAGGTGTCGCATGACTCGACCGGCGCCTTCGGCTCCTTCGCGCCCTTCCTCGGGACGTACACGCCGCGCCTGGACGACAAGGGCCGGCTCATCCTCCCGGCGAAGTTCCGGCCGCAGCTCGCCCCGGGGCTGGTCATGACGCGCGGGCAGGAGCGGTGCCTCTTCCTGCTGCCGATGGACGAGTTCCGCCGCATGCACGACCAGCTGCGGCAGGCCCCCGTCACGAGCAAGCAGGCGCGGGACTACCTGCGCGTCTTCCTCTCGGGGGCCAGCGACGAGCTGCCCGACAAGCAGGGACGCATCTCCATCCCGCCGGTCCTGCGCAAGTACGCGGGGCTGGACCGGGACGTCGCCGTCATCGGCACCGGCACCCGCGTCGAGATCTGGGACCTCGAGGCGTGGGAGACCTATCTGTCCGAGCAGGAGGCGGGGTACGCCGACACGACCGAGGAGGTCTTCCCCAACGGCCCGTTCTGAGCCGTCCGCCCCACCCGTCGTCCGCCGCCACCCGACGCAGCACCCGACCCGCCACCGCCGGCACACCTCGCCGGTGGTGCGGCCCCGTACACCCTGCTCCGCCCGACGAGACCTCCTCCCGTCCGCTCTGACGCACTTCCCCGGCGCCAGAGAGGTCGGTGGGGGATCTGGCCGGACGGAGGAGGGTCCGCCCGGCCGGCACCGACCGACGGCGAGCAGCGCGACGACCGACCCCGTGCCGCCGCCGACGCACCAGCACGCACCACGACGCACCACCACGACGCAGCAGGAGGAGGAGGGCCATGGGTGAGCCGACCGACGCGGACGCCGCGTCGCGGCACGTGCCCGTCCTCCTGCAGCGCTGCCTCGACCTGCTGGGCCCCGCGCTCGCGGAGCCCGGCGCCGTGATGGTCGACGCGACGCTCGGCATGGGCGGGCACACCGAGGGCGTGCTGCGCGCGTTCGAGCACGTGCGGGTGGTCGGCATCGACCGGGACCCGCAGGCGCTCGCGCTCGCCGGTGCGCGGCTCGCGCCGTTCGGCGAGCGGTTCACGCCCGTGCACGCCGTCTACGACGAGATCCCCGACGTGCTCGAGCGCCTCGGCCTGCCGTCCGTGCGCGGCGTCCTCATGGACCTCGGGGTGTCGTCGCTGCAGCTCGACGAGACGGAGCGCGGGTTCGCGTACGCGCACGACGCGCCGCTCGACATGCGCATGGACCCCACGCGCGGCGTCACGGCGGCGGACGTGCTCAACACCTACGACGAGCGTGCCCTCGCACGGGTGCTGCACGTCTACGGCGAGGAGCGCTTCGCGGCCCGGATCGCGCGGGCCGTCGTGCGCCGCCGCGAGCAGGCCCCGCTGACGCGGACCGCCGAGCTCGTCGACATCGTCCGCGCGAGCATCCCCGCGGCGACGCGCAAGACCGGCGGCCACCCCGCGAAGCGCACCTTCCAGGCGCTGCGGATCGAGGTGAACGGCGAGCTCGCCGCGCTCGAGCGTGCGCTGCCCGCGGCGATCGAGTCGCTCGCGGTCGGCGGACGCGTCGTCGTCGAGTCCTACCAGTCGCTCGAGGACCGCCTCGTCAAGCGCGCGCTCGCCGCGGGCGCGACGTCGAGCGCACCCCCCGACCTGCCCGTCGAGCCGGCGACGCACGCGCCCTACCTGCGCCTGCTGACCCGGGGCGCCGAGGAGGCCGACGCCGACGAGCTGGCGCGCAACCCGCGCGCCCAGTCCGTCCGGCTGCGGGCCGCCGAGCGCCTGCGCCCCACCCCCGACCACCTGCGTACCGCGAGGAGAACCGCATGAGCGCCCTGCCTGCCAGCGCCGCACGCACCGCGCGTGCGTACCCGCTGCCCGCCCGTCCGGCCGCCGCGCCGGCGCCCCGCCTGCGGGTGGTGCGCGCACCCGAGCAGGCGCGCTCGCGCGTCCCGTTCGTCATCGCGTGCATGGCGATCCTCGCGGGCGCGCTGCTCACGGCGCTGCTGCTGAACACGCAGATGGCGTCGCTCGCGTTCGAGCGGTACGAGCTGTCGAACGAGCTCAGCCGGCTCGACCAGGACCGCAAGGACCTCGTGGCCGCGCTCGACCAGCGCTCGTCGCCCGCGCGCCTCGCCGAGGCCGCGCGCGGCCTCGGCATGGTGGAGGCGAACGGCACCGGCTGGCTGCGGCTCGCGGACGGCAGCGTCCAGGGGGCCCCGGCGCCCGCGGGCGGATGAGCACGGACGCGCGTCCCGGCGCCCCGACGGGCCGCCCGGCCG
>NZ_JBHUZW010000057.1:0-22917 GCF_042667215.1 Cellulomonas sp. NPDC057328
CCCGTCACGCGCCCGGGCCGGGCGACGCCTCGTCGATTGCGGCGAGCTGCTCGAGGTCGGGCTCCCACAGGGTGGCGGCCACGTTCGCGCGGACCTGCTCGGGCGTGCGGGCACCGGCGATGACGGAGCCGACGGCGGGCTGGGCGGCCAGCCCGCCGAGCGCGACCGTGGGCAGGTCGACGCCCCAGGTGTCCGCCAGCGCGGCCAGCGCCTCGATGCGGTCGAAGTCCGCGCCGGCCATGCGCTGCGGCATGCGCTCGAGCCGCGACCCGGCGGGCGCCGCCTCGCCGCGGCGGTACTTGCCGGTGAGCAGCCCGGACGCGAGGGGCACGTAGGGCAGGATGCCGACGCCGACGTGCTCGACCGCCGGCACGAGCTCCGCCTCGGCGTCGCGGTCCATGAGGTTGTACCGGTTCTGCGCCGAGACGAACGGCGTGGTCCCGGCCGTGCGCGCGGCCCAGTCCGCGTCGACGACCTGCCACGCCGTGAAGTTGGAGGAGCCGATGTAGCGGACCTTCCCCTCGGTCACGAGCTCCTGCAGCGCCGCCAGCGTCTCCTCGACCGGCGTCTCCGGCTCGGGGCGGTGCAGCTGGTACAGGTCGACGTGGTCGGTCCCGAGGCGGCGCAGCGAGCCCTCGATCGCGCGGCGCACGTACCGGCGCGAGGCGCGCGACCCCCAGTCGGGGCCGTTGAGCCCGCCGACGTCCATCCCGAACTTCGTCGCGACGACCACGTCGTCCCGGCGGCCGCGCAGCGCGCGGCCGAGCAGCTCCTCGCTCTGGCCGGGCGTGCCGCCGTACACGTCGGCGGTGTCGAAGAAGGTCACGCCGGCGTCGAGCGCGGCGTGCACGACGGCGTCCACGCCGTCCGGCTCCAGCGTGGCGCCGAAGGTGTTGCAGCCGAGGCCGGCGGTCGAGACGGTCAGGCCGGAGTCGCCGAGGCGGCGGTAGGTCATGGTCACCACGGCAGCGTAGGTCGGCCCCCGCCCCACGGCGCGCCCGGGTGACCGCTCCCCCGGCGACGCCGGTTCCGCGCGCGCTCCCGGCGCCGCTGCGTCAGAGTGGTTTCACCAGACCTTCACGGCGGGCGAGGAACACCGTCGTCTGCGTCCCCGTTGAGATCACAGGAAGCATCAGGCACGACGGCCGCACAACGGCACGGAGGTCCCACATGGCCAACAGGTCCCTGCGCGGGATGCGCATCGGGTCCCACAGCATGGAGACGGAGGAGGGCGTCGACTTCGCCCCCCGCCTCCAGGCGTACTACGACTGCCCCAACGGGCACACGATCATCCTGCCGTTCTCGGTCGAGGCCGACGTCCCGGTGGTGTGGGAGTGCCGTTGCGGGGCGGAGGCGCTCCTGCGGGACGCCTCGAAGCCCGAGGTGAAGGCGGGCAAGCCGCCGCGCACGCACTGGGACATGCTCCTCGAGCGGCGCACCGTGAACGAGCTCCAGGAGCTGCTCGACGAGCGGCTCGACCTGCTGCGGGCCGGCAAGCTGCGCCGCAGCGCCTGACCGCACGCACCACTGCGGCGTCCCGGTCCACCGACCGCACGACGCCGCACGCAGGCCCCGACGCCCCCGGTGACACGACCCCGGGGGCGTCGTGCTGTCCGCCCCCGGGCGAGGAGCCTGCCCGCACACCCGAGCCGCGGCGCCACGCGGGCCCCCGACGGGGCCGTGCGCGACGCCTCAGGCGGCGTCGGGACGCTCGTCGCGGCGCATCCGGTAGGCGCCCACGGCGCCGGCCACCACGACGCACACGGCGAGGGCGTCCGCGACCCACGCGGGCCACTCCCCCAGCCGCGTCGCCGGCGTCAGGGACGTGCGCAGCGGCAGCGTCGCGACCAGCTGCGCGGCCGTGAACAGCTCGGTGCTCTGCACGACGGCGCCGTTCGGCGCGATGACCGCGCTGACGCCCACCGTGGAGATCTGCACCGTCGCGCGCCCGTGCTCGATCGCCCGCAGGCGCGACATCGCCAGCTGCTGCGTGGACTCGTCCGTCCACCCGAACGACGCGTTGTTGGTCTGCACGACCAGCACCTCGCCGCCCTCGCGGACCGCCTCGCGCACGATCCCGTCGTACGCGACCTCGAAGCAGATGACGTCGCCGATCAGGACCGTGCGCCCCAGGCGCTCGGACGCCAGCGGCACGACGCCCGGCTCGGTGCCCGGGATCATGTCGCGGGTGACGAGGTCGACCGCCGACGAGAAGTGCCGCACGAACCCGCGCATCGGGATGTACTCGGCGAACGGCGCCGGCCGCTGCTTGGAGTAGGTCGCGACGACGCCGGTGCCGGGCTGCCACATGACGGCGGTGTTGTATCGACCCCCGCTCTCCGGGTACTCGACGGTCCCGACGAGCATGGGCGCACCCACGTCGCGCGCGGCCGCGTCGATCAGGCCGGCCGCCTCCGCGTCGACCTGGGGGTCGATGTCCGAGCCGTTCTCGGGCCACAGGACGACGTCGAGCTCGCCCGGTGCGACCCGGTCCAGCAGGGCGCGCGTGCCGGCGACGTGGTTGTCGAGCACCTGGCGGCGCTGCCCGAACGCGTCGAGCCGGCCGGGCTCGGGCACGTTGCCCTGGACGGCGCCGGTGCGCAGCGTGCCGGCCTCGGCGCCCGTCTCGAGCGGCACGAGCAGCGCACCGACGACGAGCCCGGCGGCGGCCGCGAGGGCCCCGACGGTGCGTCCCGCCGCCACGCGGCGCGCCGCGAGGAGGGCGCGCGCGAGCAGCACGCCGAGCGCCGCGACGACGGCGCTGAGCAGCGGCGTGCCGCCGAGCCACGTGTACGCGGCGAGCGGCGAGTCGGCCTGCGAGAACGCGAGCCGTCCCCAGGGGAAGCCGCCGAACGGCCACGCGCCGCGCAGCTCCTCGACGCCCACCCACAGGACCACGAAGACGACGAGCTGCCACGCCCCGCTGCGCCACACGGCGTGCCCGCGGCGCGCCCACGCCCAGGCGGCGCCGAAGAGCGCGACGTACGACGCCTCGAGGACGCTGAGCGCCGCCCACGGCACCGGGCCGACGGCCTCGTAGGCCCAGGTGATCATCGGCGCGAAGCACGCCAGGCCCCACACGAGCCCGACGAGGGCGTTCCACCGGGCGCTGTCGCGCCGCAGCGCGAGGTACAGCAGCGCGGTGCCGGCGAACGCGGCGCCCCACCACCCCGGGTCGGGGAACGCCATGCGCGTCAGCCAGCCGCCTGCCCCGGCGAGGAGCAGCGTCGCCCAGCGGGCGGGAGGCGGGTACGGCACCGCGTCAGGGTACGTCAGCGGTTCGGGGCCACCGGGCGTGCCGGCGGCTCGTCCACGGTGAGGCGTGCCACGCGCGGGGCCGTCACGCGGTCCGGGGCCGGGGAGTCGCCTCCCCGGCTCCGACCGACCGGCCCGTGCGCCCTTCGTACCGGCGAGGACGGGGTCCTGCCGTTGTCTGTTGAGCGCACGGGCCCGGCCGGAGCTCTGGCCGACGGCACCGGACGAGCAGTCTGTGGCCCCCCAACCGGTGCCCTCGTCGGCAAGCCACTGTGGAACCTACTCCCGTCCGCGCCGAGGGTGTCAAGGCGGCGTACCGCCAGGTCAGCGGCCTCCGTCCTGGTCAGGGTGTCCGTCCCGACCGCGTCGCGAGAGCCGTTCCCGGCGTGTCGTCCGCGTGTCGTGCGCCGACCCCGGCCCATGTGTCGCGCAGGTGACGTCCACGTCTCCGCACGACGGCGGGCGGGCGACGAAGTTCACCCGGTCGGCGCAGTCGTCGGCGCACGCCGGTCCGGCGCCGGGACGGCTCAGCCCAGCTCGTCGTGCAGCACGACGCCCGCGCGCACGGTGCGCAGGCAGCGCGGCGCGGGTGCGCCCGGCGACAGGTCGGGCAGGAGCGGTGACCCCGCCCGGGCGTCGGCGCTCCACGCCGACGTCCGCGCCGCCTGCACGACGAGGTGCTCGGCGCGCCAGACCGCGAGGTGCGCGGGCGACCCGACGCGCAGCTCGCCGGCTCCGGTGTGGTCGAGGTGCGCGAGCCGCCAGCCGCCGCGCGTCGCGGCCCGGAACGCCGCGCGCACCGAGATGCGCTGGTCGACCTCGTGGTGCGCGGCCGCCGCGCGCACCCCGGCCCACGGGTCGACGGGCGTGACCGGGCTGTCCGACCCCAGCGCGAGCGGCACGCCCGCCGCCGCCAGGTCGGCGAACGGGTTGAGCGCCGCGGCGCGACCGCGGCCGAGGCGTGCGGCGTACATGCCGTCCGGGCCGCCCCACACCGCGTCGAACGCCGGCTGGACCGACAGGCGCAGCCCGAGCAGCACGAGCTGCGCGAGCGAGTGCGCGTCCACCATCTCGGCGTGCTCGATGCGGTGCCCGGCGCCGGCGACGGCCGCCGTCCCCTCCACGTCGGCGGCGGCCCGCAGTCCCAGGAGCACCTCGTCGAGCCCGCGGTCGCCGATGACGTGGAAGGCCGCGTGCGAGCCGGCGCGCGTCACCGCGGTGACGTGGTTG
This sequence comes from Cellulomonas sp. NPDC057328, assembly GCF_042667215.1. Taxonomy (NCBI): domain Bacteria; kingdom Bacillati; phylum Actinomycetota; class Actinomycetes; order Micrococcales; family Cellulomonadaceae; genus Cellulomonas; species Cellulomonas sp. NPDC057328. The sequence goes on from NZ_JBHUZW010000057.1 coordinate 4,486, forward strand.
GCGATCTGCTCGGCGCTCAGGTACAGGTGGCCCGACGTGCCGGGCGCGTCCGCGTAGGGCTGCCGCAGCGCGGCGGTGCGCGACCCGAACGACCCGTCGACGTTGAGGTCGCCGCCGATGCCCGTGAGACCGGGGAGGTCGGCCAGCAGCTCCCGGGCGTCGTCCACCGTGACGCAGGCCTCGCCGCGGTAGCCGATGACGAGGGGCAGCGCCGAGGCCGGGTCCGCCGTCATGGTGAGGAGCTCGCGCAGGCCGTCGCGGGTGTCGATGGACGGCGCCGACTGCTCGTGCACGGCGACGACGCCCTGGGCCGCCGCCGCGGTGAGCGCCTCGCGGTACAGCGCCGTGCGCTCGGCCGCGTCGACGGCCCGGGCCACGGCGCGCGCGGCGTGGTGGGCGTCGCGCTCGACGCGGCCGTCCTCCGACCACCCGGGCAGCCCGTGCAGGCCCGCGAGCTCCGCGAGCGCCGAGGACACCACCGCGGAGTGCACGTCGACCCTCGCCAGGTACACCGGCAGGCCCTGCCCGACGGCGTCGAGCTCGGCGCGCGTGGGCGGGCGGCCCTCGGGCCAGTCGCGCTCGTCCCAGCCGTGGCCCAGCAGCGGCAGGCGCTCCCCCGCGGACCGGGCGCCGGCGGCCCGGGCGAGCGCGTCGAGCGCGTCGGCGAGGGTGCGCACCCCGGCCGCGATGGAGAGGTCGACGCCGCGGGCGGCGAGCGCCGACTCGAGCAGGTGCACGTGCGCGTCGACGAAGGCGGGGGCGACGAGCGCGCCGTCGAGCTCGACGACCTCGTCGACGCCCGCGACCAGGCCGTCGGCGGTGTCGTCCGAGCCCATCCACGCGACGGTGCCGTCCTCGACGAGCACCGCCTCGGCGAACGGGTCGGACGGGGAGTGCACGACTCCGTGGCGGTAGAGCGTCGAGGTCACATCCGCACACCCTAGGCCCGCAGCGCCCCTCACACCGCAGCGACCGTCACACCGCCGAGTACGCCACCACCCCGCGGCGCAGCGCCGTGACGGCGCGGTCGGCCGTGGTGCGCAGGCGCGCGGTCGGCGCGGCGCCGTGGATCTGGTCGAGCACGTCGACGACCTGCTTGACCCAGCGCACGAAGTCGCCGGCCGCGAGGTCTCCGCCGCGCAGGACGGAGTCGAGGCTGCGCCCGGCCGCCCAGCGGTGGATCGGCTCGACGAGCCCGGTGTCGAGCGGCTGGATGGTCTCCAGCCGGTGCCCGTGCTCGAGGTCCTCGAGCTCGGACCACGCGCGCACCGCCGCGTCGAGGGCGCGCCCGAGGCGGCTCTCCGGCCCGCCCGGGACACGCGGCTCCACCTCCTCGTCACGCCGCGACCGGTACACCAGCGCGGACACGGCCGCGGCGAGCTGGGGAGCGTCGAGCTCCTCCCACACGCCGCGGCGCAGGCACTCGGCGAGCAGCAGGTCGTTCTCGGCGTAGATGCGGCGCAGCCACTGACCGGCGTCCGTGACCGTCAGCGCCGTCCCGCCGGTCGGCGTCGCGGCCCCGGCCTCGCTGCGCTCGAGGTAGCCGAGCGTGACGAGCACGTCGCAGATGCGGTCGAACACGGCGGCGATCGAGCCGGTGCGTCCGGCGATCCGGGTCACGAGGGCGTCGTGCTCGCTCTTGAGGCGGTGCCAGCGGTCCGCCCAGCGGGCGTGCTCCTCGCGGTCGGGGCAGCGGTGGCACGGGTGGGCGCGCAGCCGCCGGCGCATCGCCTCGAGCTCGGCGTCGTCGGCCGCGGCGGTGCGCCGGGCGTCACGGCGTCCCTGGCGGCCCGGGGCGGGCGTGACGTCGAGCTCGTCGAGGCGGGCGCGCAGGCGCGCGGCGAGGTCGCGGCGCGCCGCGGGGACGCGCACGTTGAACGACGACGGCACGCGCAGGCTGCCCACCGTCCGCGCGCCCGTGCCGACGTCGGCCACCGTGAGGCGGCGCACCTGGCGGTCGGTGGTGAGGACGGTCGGCTTCGGGCCGTCGAAGCCGGGGCGGCCGCCGGGGTCCACGACGACGGCGTACGACGCGCGCCGGCCGGTCGGCACCTCGAGCAGGTCGCCGACGCGCAGCCCCTCGAGCGTGCGCGCGACGTCGGCGCGCCGGGCGGACGCGGCCTGCTTGGCCAGGTCCTTCTCGCGGTCGCCGACCGCGCGGCGCAGCGCCGCGTACTCGGCGAAGTCGCCGAGGTCGCACGTCATCGCCTCGGCGTACCCGTCGAGGGCCTCGGCGTGCGACTGCGCCTGCCGGGCCAGGCCGACGACGCCCCGGTCGGCCTGGAACTGCGCGAACGACGTCTCCAGCACCTCGCGGGCCCGGTCGCGCCCGACCTGCGCGACGAGGTTGACCGCCATGTTGTACGTGGGGCGGAACGACGAGCGCAGCGGGTACAGCCGGCGCGACGCGAGGCCGGCGAGCTGCACGGGGTCCAGGCCGGTGTGCGCGACCACGACCGCGTGCCCCTCGGTGTCGATCCCGCGGCGCCCCGCGCGTCCGGTGAGCTGCGTGTACTCCCCCGGCGTGATGTCGACGTGCGACGAGCCGTCCCACTTCACCAGCCGCTCGAGCACGACGGACCGCGCCGGCATGTTGATGCCGAGCGCGAGCGTCTCGGTCGCGAACACGACCTTGACCAGGCCGCGCGAGAACAGGTCCTCCACGGTCTCCTTGAACAGCGGCAGCATCCCCGCGTGGTGGGCCGCGACGCCGCGGGCGAGCGCGTCCTCGAAGGAGTCGAACCCGAGCACGCCGAGGTCCTCCGGCGGGATCGCGGCGCACCGCTCCTCCGCGACGCGCCGGATCTCCGCCTGCTCGGCTGGCGTGGTCAGCCGCACGCCCGCGGACAGGCACTGCTGGACCGCGGCCTCGCAGCCGGCGCGCGAGAAGATGAAGACGATCGCCGGCAGCAGGCTCTCCTGCGCGAGCGTGTCGATGACGGCGAACCGCGGCGCCTGCCGGACCCCGATCCCCGGCCGGTTCCCCCCGCGGCCGCGGTAGCCGCGGTCCCCGGGGCCGCGCCGGTCGCGCGGGTCGGCGGACTGCCGGCGCAGCAGGTGCGTGAGGTCGGGATTGATGGGCGGGTCGACGCCCGGGTCGGTGGGGTCGACGTGGCCGGCGTAGAGGTCGAGCAGGTCGTCGCCCACGAGGACGTGCTGGCCGAGCGGCACGGGACGGTGCTCGCTCACGACCACCTCGGTGTCACCGCGCACGGTCGCGAGCCAGTCGCCGAACTCCTCGGCGTTGGACACCGTGGCGGAGAGCGACACCAGCTGCACGTCGTCGGGCAGGTGGATGATCACCTCCTCCCACACGGGGCCCCGGAAGCGGTCGGCCAGGTAGTGCACCTCGTCCATGACGACGTACCCGAGGCCCGCCAGCGCCGGCGAGCCGGCGTAGAGCATGTTGCGCAGCACCTCGGTCGTCATCACGACCACGTCGGCGTCGCCGTTGATGTTCGTGTCGCCCGTCAGCAGGCCCACGCGCTCCTGGCCGTGCACGCGCGCGAGGTCGGCGTACTTCTGGTTCGACAGCGCCTTGATCGGCGTCGTGTAGAACGCCTTGCGCCCCGACGCCAGCGCGAGGTGGACGGCGAACTCGCCGACGACCGTCTTGCCGGCGCCGGTCGGCGCGGCGACGAGGACGCCGCTGCCGCGCTCGAGCGCCGCGCACGCCTCGACCTGGAAGTCGTCGAGCGGGAAGTCGAGCCGGGAGCGGAACTCGCCGAGGGCGCTGCGCTCGGCGCTCGCGCGGCGCCGGGCCGCGGCGTAGCGCTCGGCCGGGGAGAGCTCCGGCTCGCTGGTGGAGGGTCGGGACGAGCGTGCCACCCGCCCACCCTAGGCTCAGGTCGCGGCTGTCCTCGCGCCGAGCAGCGACAACGCTCCCGGCACGACCTCCGCGACGAGCGGCAGCGGGCCGATCCGCTCCCCGTCCGCGAACGCCGGCGGGGGCGGCGGGCCGAGGTCGGCGCGCGGCTCGACGACGACGCGGCGGCTGCGCGCGACGCGCACGCGCGGGTCGCGCACGTGCCGCCCCCGGTACAGCCCGGGGAAGATGCCGACCGCGCCCGCCCGGGTGAACGGCCCGGCGAGGACGACGTCGAGGAGGCCGTCGGTGGGGTCGGCGCCCGGCGCGATCCGCAGGCCGCCGCCGAACCACGCCGTGTTCGCGACGGCGACGAGCGTGCCGCCGGACTCCCACACGCCGTCGTCGAGCGTGACGCGGTACCCGTAGGCCCGGAACCGCGCCAGCTCCGGCACGAGCGCGCGGACGTACCGCCCGGTGCCGTGCGGCCATCGCAGCGTGTTGGCGCGCGCGTTCACGGCGGCGTCGAGCCCGCACGACAGCACGCCGGCGTACCACTCCCGCGCGGGACCGCCGGGCGGTCCGACGCGCACGGCGTCGAGGGCGACCGGCCCGTCCTGCAGCCCCGCCAGCACCGCCGCGACGGCGCGGTCGACGTCGGTGCGCGGCAGGCCGACGGCCCGCGCGACGTCGTTGCCGGTCCCCACGGGCACGACGCCGAGGGGGACGCCCGTGCCCGCGAGCACGTCCGCGCCCAGGTGCACCATGCCGTCGCCGCCGACGACCACGAGCGCGTCGACGCCGGCGAGGACGGCGGCCCGTGCGCGGTCGGTGGCGCGTGCCAGCGTGGGGGCGGACAGGTCGAGGACGTCGTGCCCCGCGGCCGCCAGCAGCGCGTGGGTCCGTCGCCCGGCGGCGGCACCGCGGCCCCGGCCGGCGGCCGGGTTCACGACGAGGCCGAGCCGGCTCACCCCGCGTCCGCGGTGGCGGGTCCCCCGCCCGCGCCCTGCCGGCCGTCGCGCGTCCGCTCGGCCGGGCGCTCCCCCGGCATGGTGCCGTCCAGCCGCGGGAGGCCGTCGGCCACGCGCCGCCGGTCGACGCGACGGTCGTGCAGGAGGCACACCCCGAGGGCGGCGGCGTAGAGCAGGCACATCGGGAAGGCGACGGCGAGCATCGTGACGACGTCCGGGGTCGGGGTCGCGATCGCGGCGAACACGAAGGAGACGACGACGGCCCAGCGCCACCCGTGCGCCCACGCCCGGGCCTGGACGACGCCGGCCATGTTGAGCGCCACCATCACGACGGGCAGCAGGAAGGCCGCCCCGAAGGCGAGCATGAGCCGCATGACGAAGCTGAGGTAGAGCTGCCCGTCGGTGACGTTCGCGGTGCCCTCGGGCGTGAAGTCGAGCAGGAGCCGCACCGCGTTGGGCAGCACGGCCCACGCCAGGCCGGCCCCCGCGAGGAACAGCGGCACGGCCGCGGCGAGGAAGCCGACCCCGTACAGCCGCTCACGGCGCGTCAGTCCGGGGGTGACGAACGCCCACAGCTGGTACAGCCACCACGGGCTCGTGACCAGGATCCCGAGGAACAGCGAGACCTTCACCTGCATGTCGAACGCCGTGGCGACGCCCGCGAAGTTGAGCGTGACGACCTCGTCGCGCTCCGCCGCGACCTGGCGCACCGGCTCCTGCAGCAGCCCGAACACCGGCTCGTACAGCAGCCAGCCGGCGATGCCGCCGACGACCAGCCCGAGCGCGATCAGGACGAGGCGCCGGCGCAGCTCGCGCAGGTGCTCGCGCAGCGGCATCCGGCCGTCCGGCGTGCGGGACCGGCGGGGGGACCTGCTCACGCCCGCGTCAGACGCGCGGCGGTGCGGCGGGATCCGGCGGCGTGTCCACCGGTCCCGACGTCGTGCTGCCGGTCGCCGCGTCGGGGCCGGGGACGGCGGGTCCCGTCACGGTGGTCCGGGTGGCGGCCGCGTCGCGGCGGTCGTCGTCCGCGAGGTCCTTGACCTCGTTCTTGAAGATCTTCATCGACTGGCCGACGGACCGCGCGAGGCCCGGGAGGCGGTTGGCCCCGAACAGGAGCACGACCACCACCAGCACGATGAGGATGTGGCTCAGCTGAGGACGCACGACGCTCTCCTGCCATCGACGGCGTTGACCCTCCGAATTGTACGGGGTGCGACGCGGGAGTCGAAGCGCTTCGCCTGCGCGGGTGCGGTGACGGCCCAGCGACGCGCGTGACGGCACGGCGACGGCACCGCGACCCGTGGGCGACGCGCCGGTGACGCCCCGAGCACGGGCCCCGGTCGCTCAGCCGAGCCAGCGCTCGGCGGCCTGCGCCACCGTGACCCGGTGACGGTCCCGGCGCGCCGCACGGCGCGCGCGGCGGTCCGCCCGCAGCTCCTGCACGCGCGCACCGAGCACGTCGGCGTCCTGGCCGAGCGCGGGCCGCACGGGCGCCCGTGCCGTGCGCGCCGCCTCCTCGAGCTCCTCGACGCGCCGGCCCAGGAGCTCCAGCGTCTCGCCCGCCCGCGAGAGCTCCGCGCCGAGCGCGACGACGGAGCGCCACAGCCGCCGCCCCAGCAGGAACGCGCCCAGCAGCGTCCCCGCGACGAGCACGACCCACACCACGGTCCACAGCACGGTCAGGTCTCCTCGGTGACGTCGGGTGCCGGCGTTCCCGCCGACGGGGCGCCGAGCAGCGGCGCGTAGGCGGTGAGCGCCGCGCGGGCGGCGTCCGCCACCTCGCGCGCGACGCGGGCGGGGCGGACGTCGCGCACCTCGTCGGCCGCCTGGAGCAGCAGGTGGCGCAGCCACGCCGGCTGGACGACCCGCAGGTCGACCTCGAAGGTGCCGTCGGCGAGCTCGCGGGTCGCCTCGACCGGCACCGACTCGACGACCCAGCGCGCGCGCCCGGCGAGGCGCACGGTGACGAGGTCGCCGCTCGGGTCCGGCGAGAAGACCTCGGCGTCCGGGGCGAGCGCGTGCTCGCCCGCGGGCTGGTCGAGGAGCGTCGCGGCGACGACGCGGTCCATGCGGAACCGGCGCTCCGCGTCCGCCTCGACGGCCCAGGCGATGAGGTAGGAGCGCTCGTCCTGCGTGACGAGCCGCAGCGGGTCGACCTCGCGCTCCGTCGCCACGTCGGAGGCGTCGACGTACCGCAGCAGCAGCCGGCGCCGCTCCGCCAGGGCGGCGCCCACGGCCGCGACGACCTCGGGCCGGGCGTCGACCTGCAGCTCGACGTCGACGCCGGCGGCCGCGTCGCCCGCAGCGGCCTGCACCTTGGCGAGCGCGGAGTCGAGCACCGCGGCGCGCTCGGCGTCGAGGGCCGGGCGCAGCGCCGCGAGGGCGCGCAGCGCGGCGACGAGCGCGACGGCCTCGCGCGGCCCCAGGCGCAGCGGGCGCGTGACGCCGCGCCCCTCGGTGAGCCGCACGACGCCCTGCTCGTACGACGCCGCGTCGAAGTCGATGAGGTCGTCGGGGAGGTAGCCGGGCGTGCCCGTCACCCACAGCGTGTCGACGTCGGCCATCACCTGCTCCGGCGTCACGCCGAACTGCGCGGCGACGTCCTCGACGCGCACGTCCTCGTGCCGCTGCAGGTACGCGATCATGCCCAGCATCCGCACCAGGCGGTCGCTCGCGCGCTCAGGCACCACGCACCTCCGTCGTGGCCGGGTCGGAGGACGTGGTGGTGGTCGTGGCGGGGTCGTCGCGCCCGGGCAGGCGGTCCAGCCGGGCCGCGACGCGCAGCAGGCGGACCACCTCGTCGCGCACGTCGGACGGCTCGAGCACAACGACCGCGTCGGCGTACCCGACGACCTCCTCGGCGAGCTCCCACGCGAGCCGGAACGGCACGGCCACGAGGTCGCGCGCGGCGAGCACCGCGTCGGCGCCCGGCGGCAGGGTCGCGTCGGCGGGCACGGGCGTGCCGCGCGCGCGCAGCGCACCGGCGCGGTCGGGTGTGACGGCGACCAGGGCGGTCCGCTCCGGCCCGTCGCCGGCCCACATGCGCGAGGCCTCGGCCAGCTCGTCGGGCGTGGGCGGGTCGAAGGCGCCGGGCTCCCCCACCGCGCGGACGGCCCCGCGGATCCGGCTCAGCCGGAACGAGCGGCTCGCACCGCGGTCGCGGTCGCGCGCGAGCAGCACCCAGCCGCCGCGCCGGGCCAGCAGCTTCCACGGCTCGACGTGCCGCACGCGCACCTCGCCCGTCGTCGCGGCGTGGTACGTGAAGCGCACCGCCTGGCGCGCCTGGACCGCGTCGACGAGGGGCGCGAACGCGTCGCCGCCCGCCCGCACGCGCGGCGCGAGCCCGGCGACGAGGTCGCCCGCCTCGGGCGCGTGCCCGACCGCGCGCAGCTTCGTCAGCGCGCGCGAGCTGTCGGCGCGCAGCGACTGGTCCTGCCACAGCTGCGCGGCGAGCGCGAGCACGCCCAGCTCGGCGGCGGTGAGCTCGACCGGTGGCAACGACCACCGCTCGGTGTCGATGCGGTACCCCACGTCGTCGCCGTGGCCCGCGTGCGTCACCGTCAGCACCGGGATGCCGAGCTCGCGCAGGGTGTCCTTGTCGCGCTCGAACATCCGCTCGAACGCCTCCGTCGACGCCGCGTCCTGGTACCCGGCGACGGACGAGCGCACCTGCTCCTTCGTCATGCGGCCCGGCGTGTTGACCAGGGCGATGACGAGGTTGAGCAGGCGCTCGGCGGGCGGGATCGCGGGGGGCATCGGGACCACCGTAGTCGGCGCGGGGTCGCGTCGCGGGCCTGCGCGCGTGCACGCCGGACAGGGCGTGCCCGCGTCGTGCCCCGGCCCGCCGCGCGGGCTGCCCGCGCCGGCCGGGGTCCGGCGCCCGACCGGTACCGTGGCCGCGTGATCGCATGGCGAGCCGGGGTCGTGGTGGAGTGCGGGGCCCGGTGGGACGGTGCGCGCGAGGCGCGCGTCGCCCTGGACGGCCAGGACCGGACGGTCCGCGCGCTGGCGTACCCCGCGCTCGTGGGCGAGCTGGAGCCCGGCGCGCGGGTGCTGCTCAACGTGACGGCGCTCGTCCGCGGCCTGGGCACGGGCGGCTACGCGCTCGTCGTCGCCCGCACGGACGCGCTGCCGGCGGACGCCCCGGACGCCCCCGGGCACCTCGTCAAGGCCCGCTACACGCCGCTGCAGGCGATGGTGCTGGGCGTCGACGACCAGGAGTCGCCGCACCACGACACGCTCCGGGACGCCGACGACCTCGCGGGCATGCCGGTCGTCGTCGCGGACCTGCACTCGGCGCTGCCCGCGGTGCTGGCGGGCGCACGGGCCGCCGCCGCGGACCGCGGCCGGCCGCTGCGCGTGGCGTACGTCATGACCGACGGCGGTGCGCTGCCGGCGTGGTTCTCGCGCGCCGTGACCGGCCTGCGCGACGCGGGCTGGGTCGACGCCTGCATCACCACGGGCCAGGCGTTCGGCGGCGACCTCGAGGCCGTCACCGTGCACACGGGCCTGCTCGCGGCGCGGCACGTCGTCGGTGCCGACCTCGCCGTCGTGGCGCAGGGCCCCGGCAACCTCGGCACCGGGACGCGCTGGGGCTTCTCGGGCGTCGCGGCGGGCGAGGCGGTCAACGCGGCCGGCGTGCTCGGCGGCCGGCCCGTCGCGTCGCTGCGCGTCTCGGGCGCGGACGCGCGCGAGCGGCACCTCGGCGTCTCGCACCACTCGCTCACGGCCTACGGGCGCGTGGCGCTCGTGCCGGCGGACGTGCCGGTGCCGGTGCTCGCCGGCCTGCCCGGGACGCCCGCCGACCTGACGGCGCCGGACGACGCCGAGGCGTGGACGGCCCTGGCGCGCCGCGTGACCGACCAGGCCGCCGCGCTCGCCGGGCCGCACGGCCGGCACGTCACGCACGACGTCCCGGCGGGCGCGGCGCTCCTCGACGCCCTGCGCACCAGCCCCGTGCGGCTCTCGACGATGGGGCGCGGCCTCGACGCCGACCCGGCGGCGTTCCTCGCCGCGGCGGTGGCCGGCGTGCACGCGGTGGGCCTGCTCGGCTGAGCGGCGCCCGGCGCCCGCGACGACGTCAGTCGTCGCGCGCGGTGCGGCTGCGGCGCGCGACGAGGGTGGCCATGCGGCGGGCCTCCTGCTCGGCGAACGCGCCGTCCGCGCGCTGCACCCCCATGACGGCGAGCGTGTCGCCGTCCGCGAGGTCCAGCTGCACCCAGGCGCGGCCCTGGCCGAACCGCACCGAGACGATCTCCGCCCACGTGACCCGGCGCGTGAAGATCAGGTTGCGCACCAGCAGGCCGTCCGCGTCCGGCACGGCCCGCACGGACGCCTGGCGCCAGCAGAACCACGCCACCAGCAGCCCGAACAGCAGGAAGCCCACGACGTCGCCCGGTCCCAGGCCGGGCATGACGAGGACCAGCACGACGGTGAGGGTCAGGAACACCGCCCCCACCGCGAGCGTCACGCGCCGCGCGAGCCGCGGTCGGAACGGCGCCGCGAGGCCCGGGTCCTCCCCCGCCGGCTCGGGCCCGCCCGGCGTCGTCCTGCCCGGCACGGTCAGATCCGGCAGGCGTGGATGGACGTGACGAGGATCGCGCGCGCGCCCACGTCGTAGAGGTCGTCCATCACCCGGTTGGTCTGGTCGCGGCGCACCATCGCCCGCACGGCGGCCCACTCGCCGTTGTGCAGCGGCGACACCGTCGGCGACTCGAGGCCGGGCGTGATCGCGACGGCCTCGTCGACGAGGTGCAGCGGCACGTCGTAGTCCATGAGCACGTACTCGCGCGCGGTGAGGACCCCCTGCAGGCGACGCGTCAGCACGTCCAGGCCGGCCGGCTCGTCGACGTCGGAGCGCCGCGCGAGGACGGCCTCGGAGCGCAGGATGGGCTCGCCGAACACCTCGAGGCCCGCGGCGCGCAGCGTGGTGCCGGTCTCGACGACGTCGGCGATGACGTCGGCGACGCCGAGCCGGATGGCCGACTCGACGGCGCCGTCGAGGCGCACGATCCCGGCCGGCTCGATCCCGCGCTCGCGCAGGTGCACCGCGACGAGCTCCGGGTACGACGTCGCGACCCGCTGGCCGGCGACCTGGCGGCTGTCGGTGAGCGTGCCGGCCGTCGTCGCGAACCGGAACGTCGAGCGCGCGAACCCGAGCGGCAGGTGCTCGACCGCGGCGGAGCCGGAGTCGATGAGCAGGTCGCGGCCGGTGATGCCGACGTCGACCGTCCCGGCGCCGACGTAGACGGCGACGTCGCGCGGACGCAGGAAGAAGAACTCGACGTCGTTGTCCGGGTCGGGCAGCACGAGCTCGCGGGCGTCGCGACGCTGGCGGTAGCCGGCCTCGCGCAGCATGGAGACGGCGGGCTCGCTCAGCGAGCCCTTGTTGGGGACGGCGATCCTCAGCACGGTGTCCTCGGGTGGTGCGGCGGCCGCCGGGGCGGCACGGGAACGGGCGGTGGGACGACGGCGCGGGCGCGGTGCCGTGCACGGGGTGCGGCGCGGCGCCCGCCGCGTCACAGGTGGGTGTACACGTCCTCGAGGGTCAGGCCGCGCGCGAGCATGAGCACCTGCAGGTGGTACAGGAGCTGCGAGATCTCCTCCGCCGTGCGCTCGCCCGACTCGTACTCGGCGGCCATCCACACCTCGGCGGCCTCCTCGACGACCTTCTTGCCGATGGCGTGCACCCCGGCGTCCAGCTCCGCGACGGTGCCCGACCCGGCGGGTCGTGCGACGGCCTTCTCCGCCAGCTCGGCGAACAGCTCCTCGAACGTCTTCACGCGCCGAGCCTAGACGCCCCGAGGGGTGCCGACGGGCACGTCCGCCGCGAGGGTGCCCGCACCGGCGGACGCCGTGACCTCCTGCGGCTCCCCCGCGCGCTGCGCGCGCAGCCACACGACGAAGCCGTACAGGACGACGCCGCCGTAGACCGCGTACAGGACGGCGGACGGGTAGTAGCCGGCCTGCAGCAGCAGCGGGACGCCGACGGCGTCGACCGCGATCCACACCAGCCAGAACTCCGTCCACCCGCGCGCCATGCCGTAGGTCGCGATGAGGCTGCCCGTGAAGATCCACGCGTCGGCCCACGGCCCCCACGACCCGAGCGCCTCGAACACGAGCGCCGTGGCCACCGTGCCGACGACCGCCGCGACGACCATCCCGGCGCGCGCCCGGGTGCTCGCCCAGCGCGGCACGACGGCCGGACCCGTGCGCTCGCCCTGCGCCCGGCGCCAGCGCACCCAGCCGTAGACCGCGACGACGACGAAGAACACCTGCCGCCCCGCCTGCCCGTACAGGTCCTTCGCCTGCGGCGTGTCGAACACGCCGCCGAGGAAGACCGTCAGCAGGAGCACGTTGCCGACGACGCCGACCGGCCAGGCCCACACGCGCCGGCGCATGCCGCCGACGGCCGACGCCAGCCCGAACAGGTTGCCGACGACCTCGCGCCACAGGATCGGCGCACCCGCGACGACGAGCTGGGCGTCGAAGAGCCAGTCGGTCACGTGAGGTCGCGCAGGGCGAGCACCGTCGCGACCGCCGCCTCGGCGGCCTCGGCACCCTTGTCCTCGCGCGAGCCCTCGAGCCCGGCGCGGTCGAGCGCCTGCTGCTCGTCGTCGCACGTGAGGACGCCGAAGCCGACCGGCACGCCGGTGCGCAGCGCCACCTCGGTGAGGCCGTCCGTCGCCGCGTGGCACACGTAGTCGAAGTGCGGGGTGCCGCCGCGGATCACGACGCCGAGCGCGACGACCGCGTCCGCACCGGTCGTCGCCGCGCGCTGCGCCGCGACCGGGAGCTCGAACGAGCCCGGCACGCGCACGACGGTGACGTCGGCCACGTGGGCGGCCTCGAGGGCGCGCAGCGCGCCGGCGAGCAGGCCGTCCATGACGACGGTGTGCCAGCTCGCGGCGACGACGACGACCCGCAGGCCGGTGCCGTCCAGGGTCAGGGTGGGTGCTCCGGCACCGCTCATGCCAGCTCCTCCAGGGGGTCGAACGCGTGGTCGGTGGTGTCCGCGCCGGCGGGCGCGGGGGCGGCGTGCACGGGCTCCACCGGGATGGGCTCGCCCGTGACCGAGCCGGCCAGGTGCAGGACGTGGCCCATGCTCGTCGCCTTGGTGCGCAGGTACGCCTCGTTGTGCGGCGTGCGGCCGACCTCGAGCCCGCGGACCTCGACGACGTCGACGCCGTGCGCGCGCAGGCCCGTGACCTTCGCCGGGTTGTTCGTGAGCAGCCGCACGCGGGTCGCGCCGAGGTCCGTGAGGATGGCCGCGGCGGCGCCGTACTCGCGCCGGTCGGCGGGCCACCCCAGGTCGAGGTTCGCCTCGACCGTGTCGCGGCCCTGGTCCTGCAGCGCGTACGCCGCGACCTTCGCGAGCAGGCCGATGCCGCGGCCCTCGTGCCCGCGCAGGTACACGACGGCGCCGCCCTCGGCGGCCGCGAGCTCGAGCGCCGCCTCCAGCTGGGGGCCGCAGTCGCAGCGCGCCGAGCCGAACGCGTCACCGGTGAGGCACTCCGAGTGCACGCGCACGGTCGGCACGTCGGCCAGCCCGGTCGTCGGCACGAGCGCGACGTGCTCGTCGCCCGTGCGCAGGTCCCGGTAGCCGTGGATGCGGAAGTCGCCGTGCCGTGTCGGCAGGTGGGCCGTGTGCGTGGCGTGCACGCGCGCGGCCGGCGCGGTCGCCTCGTCGGCGACGGGCTCCGTGTCGCCGTGCGCGGTGCGCCACGCCCGAAGGTCCGCGATCGTCAGCAGCACCAGCCCGGCCTCGTCGGCGATCCGCGACGCCTCGGGCAGCCGCACCATGCTGCCGTCGTCGTTGACGAGCTCGGCGATCGCCCCCACGGGCTCGAGGCCGGCCAGGCGGCACAGGTCGACCGCGGCCTCCGTGTGCCCCGCGCGGTGCAGCACGCCGCCGGGCACCGCCCGCAGCGGGAGCACGTGCCCGGGGCGGATGAGGTCGTGCGGACCGGCGCCCGGGTCGGCGAGGACCCGCAGCGTGCGCGCGCGGTCCGCCGCCGAGATGCCCGTCGTCACGCCCGTCGCGGCGTCGACCGTCACGGTGTAGGCGGTGCGCCGCGGGTCCTGGCTGTGCGGGACCATGAGCGGCAGGTCGAGCGCGTCCGCGCGTGCGGCCGGCATGGGGGCGCACAGGTAGCCCGACGAGTGCCGGATCGTCCAGGCCACCCACTCGGGGGTCGCCGACTGCGCGGCCAGGATGACGTCGGCCTCGTTCTCGCGGTCCTGCGAGTCGGCGACGAGCACCGGACGGCCGGCCCGCAGCGCATCGAGGGCGTCCTCGACGGTGCCGAGCCGGATGCCGGCGCTCACCGGGCCACCCCGGCGGCCTCGGCCGCACCGGCCGGCGCCGTCGCCGCGGGAAGCGCGCCCGTCGCGGCGAGCAGCCGCTCCGTGTACTTCGCGAGCACGTCGACCTCCAGGTTCACGCGCGCGCCCGGCGCCAGCGTGCCGAGCGTCGTCGCGGCGAGCGTCGTCGGGATGAGGGAGACGCCGAACGCGTCGTCGGACACGTGGGTGACCGTGAGCGACACGCCCGACACGGTGATCGACCCCTTCTCGGCGACGTAGCGCGCCAGGGCCGGGTCGACGCCGATCTCGACCTCGTCCCAGCGCGGCCCGGGACGACGCGCCCGCACGACGCCGACGCCGTCGACGTGGCCCTGCACGACGTGGCCGCCGTACCGGCCGCCGACGGCCAGCGCGCGCTCGAGGTTGACCGGGTCGCCGGGGGCCAGGTCGCCGAGGGCGGTCCGGCGCAGCGACTCCGGCATGACGTCGGCGACGAACGTGCCGTCGCCCGGCAGGTCCGTCACGGTCAGGCACACGCCGGACACGGCGATCGAGTCGCCGAGCCGCGCGTCCGACACCGCGAGCGGTCCGCGCACGGTCAGGCGCGCGTCCCCCTCGCCGTCCGGCGCGGGCGCGCCCGGCTCGAGCGCGACGACGGTGCCGATCTCCTCGACGATCCCGGTGAACATCAGTGCTCCTCAGCGGTGGGCGCGGTGGGCTCGGGGGTGGCGACGACGAGGACGTCCGGCCCCAGCGGGACCACCTCGACGGGCCGCAGGCGGACGGCGTCCGCGAGGGTCCGCACGCCGAGGTCGGCGACGGCGGCGGGACCCGCGCCGAGCAGCACCGGCGCGACGTACGCGTGCACCTCGTCGACGACGCCGGCCGCGAGGAACGCGGCGGCCAGGGTGGGGCCGCCCTCGACGAGCAGGTGCCGGACCTCGCGCGCGTGCAGGACGCGCAGCACCTCGGCCGGGTCGTGCGTGCGGACGTGGACGAGCGCGCCGCCCGGGCCGTGCAGCCGCGCACCGGCCGGCACGTCGCGGTGCCCGACGACGACCCGCAGGGGCTGCCGCTCGACGAGGCCGCCGTCGACGGTGCGCGCCGTGAGGGACGGGTCGTCGGTCAGCACGGTCCCCGTGCCCACCGCGATCGCGTCGACCTCGGCGCGCAGCCCGTGGGCGTGGTGCCGCGCCACGTCGGAGGTGATCCACCGGCTCGTGCCGTCGGCCGCCGCGACCCGGCCGTCGAGGGTCGTCGCGAGCTTGAGGGTCACGAACGGGCGCTCGCGCCGCACGGCCGGCAGCCACGCGCCGAGGGCGGCGACGCCCTCGTCCGCGAGCACGCCCGTGACGACGTCGACACCGGCCGCCCGCAGCCGGCGCGCACCCCCGGCGGCCACCGGGTTCGGGTCCTCGACCGCGACGACGACGCGCGCGACGCCGGCCTCGAGCAGCGCGACCGAGCAGGGGCCCGTGCGGCCGGTGTGGTCGCACGGCTCCAGGGTGACGACCGCGGTGGCGCCGGCCGTCGCGGCACCGCGCGCACGGGCGTCGGCCAGGGCCGCGACCTCGGCGTGCGGCGTGCCGGCGCCGCGGTGCCAGCCCTCCCCCACGACGTCGCCGTCGGCGCCCAGCAGGACGCAGCCGACGCGCGGGTTCGGCCCCAGGGGGCCGCGTGCGGCCAGCGCGAGGGCGCGGCGCATCGCAGCCGTCTCCGCCGGCGTCACCGGGGCGGGACGTGCGCGCGCGTCGTCGCGCCGCGTGTGCCCGACCGCCGTCCTGTCGACCGCCGTCCCGCTCATCCCGTCCACCTCCCGTGCGCGCGCAGCGCTCCGGGGGTGGGCCGAGGGCGCGGCGGACCGCGCGACCGGCACGACGCGCCCGGGGGCGCGCCGCCACGTGTCCCTCCCATCCGGACTGTCACCGTCGGTCCTGGAGTTCCACCAGGTCAACCGAAGGGCCCGAGGGCACTTCGGGTCGCGGACTGTCACCGCCGGCTCGGAATTGCACCGACCCCGGAGCACGTGTGTTCGTGTTCGTACTGGCCAACGATCATGCCACAGCGGCCATTCCCGACCGGGTGCGTCCCGCTGGGCGGCACGGGCGACCGGTCGGCACCGGCGGCGGGGTCAGGCCTCGAGCGGCGGTGCCTCGGCCAGGCGGCGCAGCGCGGCGATCTCCGCGGCGACGTCGTCCGCGCCGTAGACCGCGGAGCCCGCGACGAACACGTCGGCGCCCGCCCGCGCGATCCGGGCGATCGTGTCGCGCGACACGCCGCCGTCCACCTGGATGCGCGTCGGCAGCGCGGCCGCCGTGACGGCCTGCCGCGTGCGCCGGATCTTCGGCAGCGTGCCGTCGATGAACGACTGCCCGCCGAAGCCCGGCTCGACGGTCATGACGAGCACCATGTCGAGCTCCCCGAGCAGGTCGAGGAACGGCTCGACGGGTGTCGCCGGGCGCAGCGCCACGCACGCGCGCACGCCGCCGGCCCGCAGCTCGCGCGCGAGGCGCACCGGCGCCTGCGTCGCCTCCGCGTGGAACGTGACCGACGCCGCGCCCGCCTCGGCGTACTGCGGCGCCCAGCGGTCGGCGTCCTCGACCATCAGGTGCACGTCCAGCGGGACGGGGCTGACCTCGGCGATGCGCCGGACCACCGGCAGGCCCAGCGTCAGGTTCGGCACGAAGTGCTGGTCCATGACGTCGACGTGGACGTGGTCGGCGGTCGCGATCGCCTGCAGGTCGCGCTCGAGGTTCGCGAAGTCGGCGGACAGGATGCTGGGGTTGATCTGCACGGGCGGCACGGGGCCACGCTACCGAGGCCGACCGCGCCCCGCCCCGCCGCCCGGCGCTGCGGGACGACGCGTCAGGACCGGCGCAGCAGCGTGAGGTGCATCGCGTCGGTGCCGTGCACGTGCGGCCACAGCTGGACGTCCGGCCGGTCGCCGACCCGCGTCGACGCCCACCCCGGCGCCACGCCGGCGACGACGGGGGCGGCGTCGAGCACCTCGACCTGCGTCCCGGCCCGGGCGGCCGCACGGACGGCGTCGGTCACCACCAGGCGCGTCTCGGCGAGGTGCGGCGAGCACGTCACGTACGCCACCACGCCGCCCGGCCGGACCGCCGCGAGGGCGGACCCGAGCAGCTCGCGCTGCAGCGTGCCGAGCGTCGCGAGGTCCGCCGGCGTGCGCCGCCAGCGCGACTCGGGGCGCCGACGCAGCGCGCCGAGCCCGGTGCACGGCGCGTCGAGCAGCACGCGGTCGTACGCGCCCGGCTCGTCGGTGCCGACGGTGCGGCCGTCCCCGGTGCGCACGTCCTCGACCGCGTCCGCGGGCACGGCGCGCAGCGCCTGCGCGACCAGCCGGCTGCGGTGGGGCTGCACCTCGTTGGCGACGAGCCGCGCGCCGCGCTGCGCGGCGAGGGCACCGAGCAGCGCCGCCTTCCCGCCGGGGCCCGCGCAGAGGTCGAGCCAGCGGACGTCGGGCCCGTCGAGCGGGGCCGCCGCCAGGGCGAGGGCGACGAGCTGGCTGCCCTCGTCCTGCACCCCGGCACGCCCCTCGCGCACCGCGGGCAGCGCGCCCGGGTCACCGCCGCCGCTGAGCACCACGGCCGTCGGCGCGTACGGGCCCGCGGTGGCCTCCGCGCCCGCCTCGGCCGCGAGGTCCTCTGCCGTGACGAGCCCTGGACGCGCGACGAGCGTGACCCGCGGCGGCGCGTTGTCCGCGGCCAGCAGGTCCGCGACGTCCGCGACCGGACGCCCGTCGCCGACCAGCGCCTCCCGCAGCGCCCGCACCACCCACGCGGGGTGGCTCTCGGTCGCCGCCAGCCGGGCCACCTCGTCGGTCCCCGCGGGGTCGGCGACGTCGCCGATCCGGACGAGCCACGCGTCGAGGTCGCGCTCCGCCACGCGGCGCAGGACCGCGTTGACGAACTGCGCGGCGCCGGCGCCGGCGCGCTCGCGCGCGAGGCCCACCGTCTCGGACACGGCGGCGTGCGGCGGCACGCGCATGCCGAGCAGCTGGTGCGCGCCGAGCCGCAGCAGGTCCAGCACCGGCGGGTCGACCTGGTCGAGCGGACGCGACGACGCGAGCGCGAGCACGGCGTCGTAGCGGCCGCGCAGCCGCAGCGTGCCGTAGGCGAGCTCCGTGGCGAAGCCCGCGTCCCGCCCGGTGATGCCGCGCTCGCGCAGCAGCGGCGGCAGCACGAGGTTCGCGTAGGAGTCGGAGTCCGCCACGGCGCGCAGCGTGTCGAACGCCGCGCCGCGGGCCGCGTCCCCCGTGCGCGCGCGCTGCCCCGGGGCGGCCGTGGTGCGGTGGCCGCGCCCCTCCGCACGCGCGGCGCCGCGCTGGCG